>CAJQGO010000304.1 GCA_905477565.1 uncultured Planctomycetota bacterium | reverse complement strand
GGCATAGCAGTGTTCGCAGCCGGGGTACGCGAGGTCTAGCAGGAAAGAAAACCGAACGTAATGGATGGCCTGTGGGACTTCGGCACCCACTTCTTCGAGAGAGGCGGATTGGCACAATTACGCTTCGGAACAAAGCGCTAGGCACAAGCGGATCTGGCACGCAGTTTTTTATTGAGAAGGGGCAGAAAATTGGCCATATACTCGATCCACGAACGGGCCAACCCGCCAGTGGCGTTCTCTCGGCAACCGTCCTTGCAGATACGGCTGCCGAGGCCGACGCATTGGCAACAGCGGCATATATCCTGGGCCCGCGAGAAATTGATCTCATTGCAGCTGAAGGGAGTGCTGTGGCTGCAATACTCGTAGTGAAAGATGAGCAGAACAGCCGATTGACTGCGATTTTAGCTAATCTCGACACCGAACAATTTGTGCCAAATCGAACAACTCCGGGACTAACGGTTATTCAGGCCAAAGACTTCAACCAGAAGTAACAGAAGATTACCAATTTTTACACATTTCATAATTTTCAGACTACACTAGAAGTGTTCCCTGCTTCCGAACGACCATGGTTTGATCAGGGATTTGTGAATGACGTCAACTACTTCGAATGACTTTTCTGAAAAGGTGATTTTATCGTTTCGGCAGAGCTACTCATTCGATTGACTGTCATGTCAATACTGAACCCCTTCCCCGTGCAATACCACTAGACATGATCGAATGGTTGGAGCAGGGTTCGTATTTGGGAATCGTGCTTTTTCTGACACTCACTGGCTTAGGGCTACCGGTCCCTGAAGAAGTTCCCATTGTGGCCGCTGGCGTAGCCAGTAGAGCTGGAGCTTTGGACTGGTGGTGGGCACTGCCAGCATGCTTGATAGGGGCGTTATTGGGCGACAGCTTGATGTATGCCATAGGACGTTTTTTCGGGGCACGATTTCTTCGAGAACACCGCCTGTTAAGTGGATTTCTCACAGAAGAGCGAGAGAAGAAAATCGAGCTACTCATCCAACAGCATGGAATTAAGGCATTCTTTGCCGCCCGCTTTCTGGTTGGCCTGCGAAGCCCGTTCTACCTCACGGCTGGTATTCTTCGAGTGAAGTACCGGTGGTTTCTCTTCGCTGATTTCATCTGCGCGTCTATTGTCATCAGTGCTTTTTTTGGCCTGGCGTATGCCTTTGGGGACCGAATCACCGGGCTCATTCAGTCGGCAGAAAAAGGCCTCACGCTTGTGGTCCTTGTCGCCGGCATCGTCGCCTTTGCAGTTGCCGCATTCCTCTGGTTTCGCAAGCGTAGAATGCAAATTCTCGATGAAAATCCTGATAGTCTTCTTGAAAATCGTGAACTGATATTTGGTCCAGCAGCTGATCGTCTGGGGGACAGCAGTGGTTCAGCAACCCCACTTCAGACAGATCACATAAGCGAGGCGGGGGATTCATCTGAAACTGAGGATGATCTGCATTCGAGGGAAGCCAAATCCTCATCATCAGCAACCGATGATTGATCACCCGTATCATGTCACCAAGCATGGTCGTAACGATTACAACACATCGGCGAGCACTCGCTTAAATATATATTGGTTATATGGCTGAGAGAGACTTTTCTGTCGGCGTTCTATGGCCTAGGAATCTATGGAGTTTTACATTCCGTCACCGTTCTCATCGTGAAACGGGGTATACGTCCCCACGGCACGTTGTTCAGTTCCTAGGAAATAGTGATGCCAGCATTCCAAAAACAGGCACCCCTGAAGGCCGTTGCGAAATCGAATAAGCATCTCAAGCAATCTTGGAACCGGATACTTGTCGTTGATGATGATCGCAGAATGGCCTCTCGCATTGCCCAATGGCTTTGTTCGCTTGGATGGCACGCCACTGCAGCGGGTGACATCACAGATGCCATTAAAAAGCTCGGGCATCATCGTTATGATTTCTGCATCCTTGATGGGGACCTCCCCGATAATGGGAGTATTCGTCTTGCGACTTTACTTCGTTCGATCTGGGATGAGGCCTACCTGATTGCTTTTGGAACAACAACTGCACAGCAAAACATTCTTTCACTTCATGCAGATACGATTCTCACTGCACCCATTAATGACTCAAGCCTGCTGAAAACCCTTAATACGGTTCGAGAACAGAAAATAGCGTCAGACATATACTCATCGACAAAGCGTTGCAACATAGGCAAAAACCGAGAAGTACTTGGAACAAGCCCAGCAATGCACAACGTTTCACAAGTCATTCAGAAAATTGCTCCGACCACTGCAACTGTTTTGTTTACAGGAGAGAGCGGTACAGGAAAGTCTTTACTCGCGCGAGAAATCCACCGCAGGAGTACTCGTTCAAGGAACCCATTTGTTGAGGTTGCCTGTGGAAGCCTGACAGAATCGCTACTTGAAAGTGAATTATTTGGGCACAGTGCTGGAGCATTTACTGGTGCCACTGCCTCACGAGATGGAATGTTTACACGCGCAGATAAAGGCTCAATATTTCTGGATGAAATTGCGACTGCGACTCCGGCAATGCAAGTGAAATTGTTACGGGTTTTACAGGATTTTGAATTTGAACCTGTTGGTGGCGATCAAACAAAGCAAGTTGATGCTCGAGTCATTCTTGCGACGCATGAAAACCTAGAAGAGCTTGTTCGCTGCGGAAAATTTCGTGAAGACCTTTTTTGGCGAATAAACGTCATCAAAATCGAACTTCCACCTCTACGGCAAAGACGCGAAGATATTCGACCTCTCGCTGAGCAATTTCTTAAAAATGTCATGGTCCAAACTGGCAGAGAAATAGAGGGTTTTACGAACAACGCTATCGAGTGCCTTGAGGCACACCACTGGCCCGGAAACGTTCGAGAACTCATTCATGCCGTCGAACGAGCTGCTTTCCTTGGGTCAGGCAAACGCGTAGACGTGACGGACCTCCCACTTCAAGTAATAGAGGGGGCAAGCAGCAGACGAACCGTGAACCCAGAAATTAGCCCTGAGAAGACCATTGATGACTCACTCAAGGCACAGATGGCTGCCCCCGAAAGGCGGCTCATTCTAGATGCGCTTCGT
>CAJQGO010000303.1 GCA_905477565.1 uncultured Planctomycetota bacterium | reverse complement strand
CTCAAGGACGGCACCGTATTGACGAAACTCTTTTCGGAGTCGAAGTAGCCAGCCTGCTCCCTCAGACACAACCTCGTACGGGCACCCATTCGTTTCATAGTGATGAGCAAGATCTCGAGCAAATTCATCAATTTCTGTCGAACGAACTCCCCGCATGAGGCTCGCGACTTTTTCACTTGAGAGTGGTTGCCCCTCTGGTAAACCAACAAACAGAAGCGCTTCAAGAATCGATTGTGGGTTCACACGGCATGAGGGTGTGTGTGTTGCATCGCCATCACTCCCTAATTCATCAAGGTCAGGCGACGTGTCAACCTCAACGACTTCTTGAGTGCCCTTTGTTGCTGTCTCATACGGGTCCTGTTCACCCATCATGGCGGCAAAAGCCTGTGCTAACCGATCGATCGACAGTCCCCCTTCGGCCGGAGGCCCATCAAATCCACCTGGCGTTTTTTTTGCCTTCCGTGGCTCATCTGTCACGAGTTGAATTCCTGTTCTTTTTCGCGCTCATTGAGTGTGTGAATGAGTCCGTAACCCGCCAGGGTCACGTTTGATCACTTCCAGCGTCTATCGACGTTGGTTTTCATGAATGTCAGCGCATCGCTGGCCAGTTGTTCCTCTGTTGAGTACATCTTCCGCCAAATTTTTGTAGCTGCAACAATTGCTGGAAGTGCTAGGCCAAACGCCTCGACGACCATCCAGCCATCCCAGTTCGTTTTCTTGATGGCGTCAAATGTTTCATCCCATGCAACATGCCCTTGGCCTGGAGTGCTTCGATCATTTTCGGAAATATGAACAATTTTCGTCCAAGGCATTGCAGCATCGATAGCATCTGTCAGATTTTTCTCTTCGATATTTGCATGAAATGTGTCATACATCATTCTGACATTTGGATGATCGACTTCACCAACAAAAGAAACAGTTTGGGCGACGCTCGTAAGGAAATAGTTTTCAAATCGATTGAGATACTCAACGACAATCGTGACGTCGGCAGTGGAGGCATACTCGGCAACCTGCCGCATTGTTTCGGCGCCCCACTTTATTTCATCGTTTGTTGGTCCGCATCCAGAGAACTCACCAAGAGCAGAGTGAGTTGGTCCAGCCAACAGTTTGACACCGGAAGCATGGCAACAGTCGATAGTTTTTTTCATTGCATCAACTGCTGCGGATCGTACGCTGGCGGATGGACTTATTGGATTATCTTCAGCACCCCGAATGGTGACAGCGGTTCGCTCTAAGCCAATGTCATCGAGTTTTTTTCCCCATTCTTCATAAAGCTGTTTGTTTGGGTCGAACAGTGGCATTTCCACGCCGTCATACCCCATCTTTTTGATGGCCTCAACGGTTGGTATGAGGCCGTCATGCATCGAATCAGTCCAAAGAAGCAGATTAATTCCGTATTTCATAATTGAAGTGCTTTGCTGAAGGAGGAGTGTTCCAGGGCCCGCTACGAGCTATTCGAACAATCATTCAACACCGTTCGGTACAAGAAGGCAAGTGCGAAAGAAAAGGTGTTGTTATGACTTTGTTCGACGGCGGCGAGAAGGCTTTTTGAGAGGCCTGCCCTGCGGCGTGGAGGGCACACTTTTGAGTGGCTCAGGGGATCCGTCAAGTGCCTGACCGTTCTTTATGGACGCCAGCCGTTTTCGAATATGCGCAACATAATCTGCGGAGAGTTCAAATCCCAGGTATGAACGATCGAGTTTCTTTGCAACAGCCAGCGTTGTGCCACTTCCGGCAAACGGATCAATGACGAGATCCCCCGGGTGACTTGATGACCGGATGATCCGCCCAAGAAGTTGTTCAGGCATCTGGCATCCATGCCAGCCAGATCGTTCCTTAAATGTCCCACAGACTCGAGGAAAGTACCATGTGTCGTCGTCAGTATTGAAGCCACTTGTTAGGTCCTGAGGTCGCAAGATCCAGGTGTCATCCGGAAGTCGTCCTTTTGGATTTGCTCTGCGATCACCGTAGACCAATTCACGGGCTGATGGCACTCTGATCGCATCGGCGTTAAAGGTGAAAGACTTTGGGTCACAGACAAAGTGGAACAAGTGGGCATGTGAGCGATTGAACTTCTGCTGACAATTTACGCCAAAAGTGTAGTACCAGACGACCCAACTACGGCATACAAATCCGAGTTCTCTTGTAGCAATAACCTTGAGTTCAGCGGCGTATTCATCACCTATGGCGAGCCAAAATGTTCCATCGGGTCGTAGGACGCGATGGATTTCACTCATCCAACGAGTGGACCAGTCGAGATAGTCATCAGTCGAACGGCGGTCATGATAGGTGTCGTATGAATAGCCAATATTAAATGGTGGGTCAGCAAATGCGAGGGGAATGCTATCTGTTGAAACGCGACTTAATAATTCAAGACAGTCGCCCTCGCGGACTCGGCTTGGTGTCCGTTTGGGAGAGAACCGTCGACGTACCGTTTTCCTTTTCTGAATCGTCATGATCTAGGAATGTACGTGCCACATAGCGTGCCGTCTATCTGAATAGGTGCTGGTGCTGTGTTTTTCGGTCTTCGAACCGAAAGGGGGTTTTTACGGATTGGCTCAATCACCTATCCACCGCATGAGACGTTCAATAGTTGGCACACGATATTTATCAATGATGAGAAATGCCGGAATAACAAGAGCACAGAAGAAAAGGGCAAGTGTCGTCGAGAAGGTGACGGGTGCAATTTTTTGCCAATGAGCGGTGGGC
>CAJQGO010000302.1 GCA_905477565.1 uncultured Planctomycetota bacterium | reverse complement strand
CTCGCCGCGGCTGCCTGTGTCGTAGCAGGCGTTGCACCTGCGAGTGAAGTATTTCGGCCATTCTCACAGCCACTTGTTTTTCTATTTATCGGCTCGTTCATTTTGGCAGAAGCTATTCGCATTCACCGACTCGATCGTCGGCTTGCGTTCGCGGTGCTCGCACTGCCAATGGTTGGTGAACGCCCAATTCGAATTATGCTTGCGGTAGCTGTTGTTTCTGGTGTCGTAAGTGGTTTCATTTCCAACACAGCAACGACAGCAATGATGGTAGCAATCGTTGCGGGCATGCTCCGTGCCGTTGAAGAAGCCGGACGAAAAGCCAATTGCTGCCCAAAACCAGAATTTGCAACTGGCTTATTTCTTTGTGTTGCATTTGCTGCATCAATCGGTGGCCTGGCAACACCGATTGGTACTCCTCCAAATGTTATTGGGCTCGCTTTCATACGTGAACAGCTTGGCGTTCATATTAGTTTTTTTGAGTGGTGTCTTGTCGGAGCACCTGTCTCTATCTTTCTCATCATTATGTCGACACTCTTACTCGCTGTGAGTTTTCCAGCTGGGGTGCGTCACATCGAAGGCATGAGTCAACTGGTTACAAATGAGAGGCAGCAGCTTGGTTCATGGACAACTGCTCAGCGATCTACGGCCTTAGCCTTTGGTGTGACGGTCGGTCTTTGGGTAACACCTGGGTTCCTCACACTCACGCTCGGCAGTGAGCATCCGTTGTGCCTATGGTTCCGCGAACACATTCCAGAAGGTGTTGCTGCAATTCTTGGAGCAATGCTTCTTTTTATTCTTCCCGGTGACGGTCAAACGAAGCAATCATCACGTGTTCTGCAGTGGCAACAGGCTGCAGGAATCGACTGGGGGATTATTCTTCTCTACGGCGGCGGCATGGCGCTTGGGTCTCTGGCGTTTCAGACTGGGCTCGCGGAGGCCATTGGGAAAGGCCTCACTGCATGGCTTCCGAGTGACACAAGCGGATGGGTTCTTATCGGAGCTGCAGCAGTTGTAGCTGTTTTTACCAGTGAGTTTACGAGCAACACCGCGAGTGCGAATATGGTCGTTCCAGTTGCGATTGCCTTGGCATCTGCTTCCGGGGGCGACCCATTATCAACCGCAATAGCTGCCACACTTGCTGCGAGTCTTGGCTTCATGATGCCGGTCAGTACCCCATGCAATGCAATTGTCTACGGCACAGGACGTGTCCCACTTCGATCGATGATGCGAGCTGGTATAGGACTCGATATCGCGGGTGCTGTCACGGTAACTCTTGTAGTGACGATTCTTGTGCCTCTGATATTTCACTGATGATTGCGTGATGGTCTCTTGGGGACCTCGACTTCCTTACCATCAGAAATTAGCGACCCTTCGTGGTGACACCTAGGCAGGGCGATCGGCGTGGGTAGCCTGCTCCCTACTCATTGAATTTCAGCAATTTAGTGAGGAGCCACACTACCACAAGGCTGGCCTAAAAAACCTGCGTCTACTTCTTTTGTTCTCCATAGATTGGAGGAGTCCATCCTTTAGGCAGTTTGCCTTGTGGACGTACTCCGACCGCATCATCTGGAATGGGATGGTCCGCTGCAATCTGCAATGGAAGCTCATCGGGCAGGTGCTTGATTTCAAAATCTTTGTACTGAATCGTCATTGCGGGGCCCACATGCACCTGAACCGCAAGCACTCCTTCTAATTTTCTCCCACCTTCATCCAAATCGATAACATCCACTGTTTTGGATTCATCGATCCAATGACGGTGATGGTTGCCCTCGACCAGCACGCGGTACTCGTGCCACTCGTTGGGAGTAGCCATCGGTACGTGCCATGTGTCGATGATCCAACCCTGTCCTTTCGAATCGATAATCACTTGATTGCCTGTGCGCGCAAGAATGCGTCGTTCCTTTTCTTCATAAAGCATCCCGTTGTACAGTGGATTATTTGCCACAACGTCACATTGATACCCCGTCACAACATCCAGTCCAAGATCAGGGCGAGAAGTGCCACGATACTGAATGCCACTGTTTCCACCATCTGTGACTTTTACTTGTACTCGAAGGTCAAAGTTACGAATGGTTGACCCTTTCCACGTGAGGAAGCGATTCATTTTCAGGCTTCCATCGGTGGTTCCCGTGATGGCACCGTCCTTGACTGACCAGTACTTTGTGTCACCCGACCATTGGCGAAGAGTTCTGCCGTCAAAAACTTTCATAAAGCCCTCCCCGTCGACACCGCCCACGTTGTTGGCAGAGGCCATCGGTATGGGATCCGTTGATTGTCTGAAGCTTGTGATGGGATCTAGCGGACCACCGTACTCGTCCACTTTTTCTGTTGTGCGCTGCCGCATGGCCAGAAGTACGCCCTCGTAATCAGCGTCACCAGCCAAGTTGATTAATTCGTCCGGGTCATTCTTCAGATCGTGAAGGAATTCATGATTCTCATGATCAAAATAGCGAACGTACTTGTAGTTCTCATTTCGTAGGCCTTCAAAGGCTGGAATGCGATTGCGAACAGCAAAGTGTTCATGAAATGTTTCCTCTCGCCAGTTTTCACGGTCTTCACCATTCACAATTGGCTGCAAACTATGGCCTTGATAGCGTTCCGGGATTTCCACACCTGCCCAGTCCAGAAACGTGGCTGGTAGATCAATATTAAGAGCCGTCACATTTGCCACTTGCCCACGCTGGGACGGTTTCACTCGCGGATCGTAAATGATCAGGGGAACGCGAAGTGATTCCTCAAAATGAGACCATTTTCCGGCCAAGCCGCGGTTTCCCATGTAATAACCATTGTCTGCTGAATACACAATGATCGTATTGTCGGCCAATCCCGCTGCTTCCAGAGCTTCCATGAAACGACCAATCGCACCATCAATGCCGCTTACCATGCGGTAGTAGGCACGAACGTTCGTCTGATATTTTTTTTCAGTGTTCCATCGCCAAAAGAAACGTTCGCGATTGATCGTGGTCTGCAAAAAGTCTGGAAGAGCATTGAAAATTTCTGGTGCTTGTAACCGTGGTGCAGCAATCATGATGTCGTCGTACATTCCGTCAACGGCCCGTGGCCACGGAAAATGACCGATTCCAGGTCTGCGATCACTGTCTTCTGCATGGCACGCATTGAACCACATGTTCAAGGCAAATGGCTTATTTTTGGGTTGAGACTGAATGAACTCAATTCCGCGATCAACAATCACTTCCGTCTCGTGACGCAAACTTCCGTCGGGCTGCTTTTTGTAAAAAGGGTTGCGTCCAATTGCCTCAAATTCATCAAAGTGATCTTCTCGTTTGTATTCACGCGGCATCTTGGCGTGCCACTTGCCGAAGTATCCGGTGCGATAACCACTCTGACGTAATAGATCGCTATACAAAATTGCAACAGCTGCAGGAGTTGCAGTGTCGGGATTACTTGACGTTCCAAAGCTGCGGCCAGTCAATCCACTGAGGATACTCGTGCGACTGACCCAGCAAATCGAATGGCTCACACAGGCATTATCGAACCTCGTGCCTTCTCGTGCCAACGCATCGATGTTGGGTGTCTGAATAACGGAATTCCCATAACAGCCAAGCGTGCTCGTGGTTTGGTCATCCGCGAAGAAAAATACAATGTTTGGTGATTCCGTTGTTGATGTTTCTACGGCATGAGTTTCAGCCGGGCAAAGCTGAGTGCTGAAGAACAGGAGCATCAAAAAGAACGTTCGAGGGTTCGAATACATGGTATTGAAGCTTGGGGTGAGAAATTATGAATCTGGCATGTCAATGTAATCAAGCACGAGGACGTCACAAGAATTACACATTCCATTCTACTGGATCCCGCTGAGGCTTGAATCCAATGTCTGTTTTTCACAGAGGGATTCATGCCTGCTGAGCTCGATCGCCCAACGTGGTCATCGGTTACTGTGCGTGAGGCCGCTGGTTCACCAGATGTCGAGTCACGAAAGAATCGGCTCTTGGATTTTTCCATGGCGGCAGGCTGCAGGAATCGAGCAGGCTTCATTTTCCTCTACGACACGAATCCCTGGCGTTGCAGACAAGCCTCGCTGCATGGCTTCTGGATGACAGAACCGGATGAGTTTTCATCGCAACTGCTGCCGAAAGAGATCCATTAACAGCCATCACACGTACTTCTAGACTTGGCTTTTGTGCCGGCTGGGATGGCACTCAATATCGTAGAAGTTGGCTCCAAGACTCTTGTACTGGCGATTCCTGCGCTACTTATACTTCGGTGATGACTAGGAGATGGTTTCTTAACCACCGTGGCCTACATTCCAACAGGAATTGGCATCCCACAATGATGACACCGAGGCATGGCGATCGGTGTCGGGGACGGCAGCCTGCCGGTATGCCGCCATCCATTGAATCTCGGAAAGGCAGGAGGCAGTGCGACGCAGTGGCTTTTTGCCTCATCTTTCGCTCTCAGTTGTCCATATGCATCGGCATGGAAATGTGTTGGCGGTGGACAGCAGGGACGATTGCAGCAACGTCCTCCAACATTCCCATGCCATGGAGGCTGACGATTTCCTTCGCAATCACATGATGCACCCGGCATGC
>CAJQGO010000301.1 GCA_905477565.1 uncultured Planctomycetota bacterium | reverse complement strand
GCTACTCGGCACGGACAGATTCGCAGACCCCTGCTGGCTTGCAGTTGTTCCTCGGGTATTCTCTCCTGCTTCTTGACCACCACCTGCAAGCGACGACATGCTTTTCTCCTGATGCAATTCCTCTGCCAATGACATTCTCGATTCTTTGACCCCAACCTAAACAAACCTCGACGAGAACGCGACTCGTCGGCGTGCTTCACGTCTTACTTAGAGAAACAGAAAGTCTGATATTTTCTGCCAGACCGTCCAGCTCGCAATAATAATAAAACCAATCGCTGAAAACCAAAGTAGAACATCCCAAGCTTTTTTCGGAGCAAGCCGTTGATCAATGTCGCAATACCGAAAATAGAGGACAGCAATGGCAAGCGCACCGAGCATCACAGCCTGCGCAACACCGCTTGCTAACACCATCGCAACAGGGGCACGGAATAAAAATGCCATCGCTAATGCAGCGATCACCCAAACTACACATGTAACCCGAACAGCTTTTCGACGTGAGGCCTCATCACCTGGCAACAACCCGGCGAGCACCAAGCCGTCAGCCACCATTCGAGAGTTGCCCGCTGCAGCAACAAAAAAAGTGGAATATAAAACTGCGAAAGCACCAAGCAAGAATACCTGCTGAATCCAGACACCAAAGATTGGTACATACATTTGACCAAGCGTGCGTACCATTTCATTTCCTGAAGGCACGAGACCCAGCCGCCCCAGAGTTGCTGCACCCAGTACATAGAAGAAAACGGTAACCGACGTATAGACAATCATTGACAGCCATGCATCGAGTTGCATGACTCGCATCCACCCTTTGGCATTAGCTGCCCAGCCTTCGGAAGAGGAATATGCGCCGACTGATTTGCCATACCCCTTCTCAAGACACCAGTATGGATAAACCATCAACTCAGCAGCCCCCACACCGATGATGCCAAGAGCCGCAAGCGCGACCGAGAAACCACCACTCGCTCCCTCTAATGATGGAGTCAGCCCTGTTATCCATTCTTCACTCGAGACCGCCCAATTGGGATCAGCCTGGAGCATGACAACAGCAAGAAAAGTAAATAATGTAAAGGCAAGAACAAGAACGAGTGACAGTCGCTCAATGAGTCCATACCGACCACCTGCAAGAAGAACTCCCGTCAGCACTGCCATGAGAACAGCATAGATAGAGGCATCATACGGAGCCTTTAGTTCTTTTGATTGACGGCGTAGCACCGTGAGATTTTTTTTCATGGCCAGCACATCAGATTGGCCCTCACGTGCTGCAAGTGCCGTATCAATTTCTGCTTTGGCGAGTTCTTCGTACAACTCACCGGCGACACGACCCGAGGTCGTAAGCGGCAAGGCGGCCGCAAGTGATTGTCCTACACCTGCAAGAATACCCCCTTGCTGAACTACGATAAGAACCATCATTACCGCCCAGCACCAATAGATCCATCCTCGCCCTGCGACCCGTGGACCCGGAACTCGGTCAAACGAGGCCAGCGGTGTCCGCCCCCAGGTAATTGCATTCCGACCAATCTCAATTTGTGCTGCAACCTTTATGGCACAGCCTAGAATGATGAGCCATAAAAGACTGAAGCCAACCTTTGCCCCAACAACAGTTGTTGCAATAAGTTCACCACTTCCAACAATTGAGCTTGCCAGGATAATACCCGGCCCAAGAGCAGCAACTGTTTTCCAGAATGTCTTTGGCGGTGGGGAATACTTTTCAAGACTTTCACCCACTCGTTCATTTTCCTTACCGGTCACACCCACCCCTTTATCAAGAAGCCTCCTCACACAACCAAGCCAAAGCGACGACCCTGCGTCGTTACACAAACTTTCGATGGCGTACTCGTCATAACTAGATCATAATTAGATAGCTGTGATCAAATGCCTACGATGCCCCCATGGAAATCCAGAGAAAACTTCCTTTCGACACAAAAGCACATCGGGTGCCATTTCCCCGAAATTCAGGATGAACACGCCATGAAAAAACAGGGTCGCAAGAAAAAATACAAAACGACCGAACCATCGACAGTCGATGCAAATCGAGCCATTGACCTTGTAGTAGATCTGATGAAAGTGCCGGGGCCGAGCTGCCACGAAGAACAGATCACAAAACAGGTATGCCGACGGTTGACTGCAGCTGGTATTCCAGCATCAGCAATCACAACTGACAATGCGCACAAAAAATCACCAGCTGGAGGCAGCACAGGCAATCTCATTGTGAAGCTTCCAGGAACAATACGGGCACCCCGAAGAATGCTCATGGCGCACCTCGACACAGTACCCTTATGCGTTGGCTGCAGGCCGATACAGCGGGGCGATTCTCTTGTTTCCGGAAATCCAAAAACGGCTCTTGGCGCTGACAATCGATCGGGAGTTGCCGCGGTACTCAATGCTGTTCTTGAAATCCAACGGAAAAAACTTCCCCATCCCCCACTCACCCTTTTATTCACGATTCAAGAAGAACTCGGTTTATTCGGCAGTCGTTTTGTAAACGTGAGCAAGCTGGGCAGCCCCAAGCTTGCATGGAACTGGGATGGCCGCGGCCCTGAAAGAATCACTCATGCCGCTATCGGCGGCAGAACTTTATCGATTCAATTCAATGGTATTGCAAGTCATGCAGGCGGTGCTGCCGATCGTGGAGTCAGCGCACTCGCGCTTGCCGGCCTTGCCATTCAAGACATCGTAAGTGGGGGCTGGCATGGTGAATTTCTACGCGGAGGAAAAGTAGGTACATGCAATCTTGCCACTATCCACGGGGGTGACGCAACAAATGTTGTGACTGACCGCGTTGATATTGAAGGAGAATGCCGTAGCTTCGATCGACGACTCCTCGACCGTATTGCTCGTGAAGTCGAGCGAGCATGCCAACGAGCAGTTCGCTCAACAAAAAACTGTCGTGGCCAACGAGGGTCAGTGACATTTCATACCGATATCGAATACGAGCCGTTTACCATTCCCAAAAATGCGGCTTCCGTAAAAGCCGCCGAGTCTGCCATACGATCATTAGGCATGAAACCTGAACTCCTTACAACACAAGGCGCACTCGATGCAAACTGGCTCAACGCTCGCGGTATTCCAGTAGCAACACTTGGAGCCGGTCAGGTCGCCGGGCATTCATTAGCCGAGAGATTGGATATTGAACAGTTTCTCACAGGCTGCAAGGTAGCACTTCGACTAGCGACATCACCAGAACTCTCAGCATGATTTTAAGTAGTAATTAAGAGTTTTTAGGGACACTCATGCCTACTCAAAATCTGTCGAGCGAAGCACTTCGACTGTCTCGAGGCAGATGGTGGCCATAAACTCTGGCAAAATCTCCGAGCGTAGAAATTCTATAAGGGCAGCGGCTTTGGTTGTGGGGACTAATACTTCCAGCCGAACGGATCGTGCACGCTGAAGAAGTGGACCATCGGCAAACTGTCGCCCGCCTCCCTTGCACTCAGTAATCGTATACCCGGTTACCCCGCGTTCGAAAAACTCATCGATAAGATGCTCAGCAACTGCTGACGGCGCCATGATCGTCAACCGCTTCATTTGACCCAATGTTCGCTTGCGGGTAGCCAATGCATTATCAGACATCGGAATAAGGGAATCGAGCCCACGGACAGAAAACCCAAGGCCTTCAAGCTCGAATGCTTCTCTCATCTCTTCAAGCTTTTCGAGCACGCTATCGTCGACAAGCTGTACACCAGAAAGATCAATGACGAGGTTCCGTTTTTGGACCAGCCCCACTTGCTCGATTTGTCGCCGGAAGGGAATCCAGTTACTAAACACAGCAGAGTCTCGAGCACGAATGAGACTTGTATTCTCAGAAACATCCTCAACTTCGAGGTAGGGCTTAAAGAGAGAGCGAAGCGGGACTCCATTGGCCAAGTGAAGCGATACTTTGAGAATCACCCCGATCAAGACACCAACAAGCAAGTCGGTGACAACGACCATGACCATCGTTGTAATGAAAATCGCAAGCTGTTCACGTCCAATCCGATAAATATGAATAAACTCAGTGGGATGAGTCAGGCGAAAGCCCGTGTACACGAGCATGGCGGCCAGTGCAGCAAGTGGAATGAGGTGAAGAAACGTTGGAATGATTGCCACGCACAGCAAAAGAAAAATCGCATGCCAGAAGTTGGCAAATCTCGTTTTTCCACCGCTATCAATATTTGCCTTCGACCGAACAATTTCTGAAATCATCGGCAGACCACCCAGCAGTGAAGCGAGAAGGTTGCCCGCTCCCACTGCAAAAAGGTCCCTGTCCATATTGCTGCGTCGCTTCCATGGATCGACGGCATCTATCGCCTTGGCACTCAGCACAGACTCGAGGCTTCCGATGCAGAAAAAGATGATTGCCCACTTCCACGCTCTTGGGTCAGCAAGGACAGCGAAGTTTGGCAGCGTGATATCGTGAAACATGCCAAAGATTTGTTTTGGCATGCTGACAAGGAACTGTTCGCCGAGCTGGTATTCGTGTCCCTGGAGGTAGTACGAATGTTCGTGCAACAGATCAAAGCCATACCCAGCTGGCATAGCCACCAGAAGAACCACGATTGGAGCCGGGACTCTGCGTAAAAATGGCCATGGCTGCACACAGGCAGGCCACGCGAACATGATGACGAGACTCGCAATACCGATAACGGCAATCGCGGGATTGGCTTCTGCAAGGAGATGCGGAATGTCTGTAAGAATTTCTAACGGCTCACCTGATGCTGCTACGCCGAGCGCAATCGGAAGCTGTTTGATACAGATAATAATACCTATCCCGGCGAGCATTCCATGAACCACAGAAATCGGGAAGAATTCTCCCAGGATGCCCGCCCGAAAGGACGCAAATACCATTTGCAAGATAGCCGCCGCAAAACCAATCGCTAATGCAGCGCGATACGCCTGCTGGTCCATTGGCGCCCAGCCACCACTCATGCCATCACCGCTGAATTCGGAGACACAACCAGCGATGACTACAATCAGTCCGGCAGCAGGCCCTTTTATGGTGAGTTCACTATTCGTCAGAAGGGGTGTTACAAACCCACCGACGATAGCCGTAAAAACGCCTGCGATTGGCGGATATCCACACGCAAGTGAAATGCCAAGACACAGCGGAAGAGCAATCAGAAAAACAAGAAACCCAGAGCGAATATCGTCCCGGGCGTACTCAAAAAATCCAGCAATATTTCCACGAGGGACTGAAGACTCTGTTCCTTCCGACGCCATAGATAATTCTCGCGCAACCTATTTAAGACAGACAACTCGTGTTGAGAGCTAACTGTATGAAAAATCCTCAAGAATTACATGCCGTACGGAAAATCCGCGTCATCGGTAAGGCCACTGGCTCGAATGGACCCAACGGCCTTCCCATATTCAAGCAAGAGTCGGTTTGCAAATGAGATCCGCTTGCGAATCCATGCATCTCGTTTATTCCCCGGGCTTTCACCATCCAACATATCAGCAACATCTTGAACAAGGACATGTTCGGGAATAATCAGAAGTCGATTATTTTTACACCCACTTGTTCTTAATTCACTCACCGGATAACTACCACCTCGAGAAGATGACACTCCGACAACGAGCGCTGGCTTATGCCCCACTTCCTGCGGAGTCGTAAACAACAAGAGATTTTTTAGACCCGGCGGAACCATGCCGGCCCATTCAGGTGTCACGAAAACAAAAGCATGCGCCTCTCGCATACGATCACGAATCGGCTGCCACAAGGACGCAAGAGAACTCGCTTTCTGCCAGGCACTTTCATCCCAAAGTGGTAGAGGGTTCCCTGACAAGCTCAACGTATCGAGAACAAGCGTTGGGTCAATTCGAGCGAGATCCTCAGCAATATAGTCAGCCACACGCGAAGACTGGCTCTCCTGACGGTGGCTGCCAGATACAATCATAATTCTCATATATTTTCCTTTTCCACCCTACAGGATCACTCAGTCCATGGTCCAAAGGTAACCAGTTTCTTTCCTCACTATACATTGCTCGAAATGACACCTGTCCTCATTCGTGCCCCTCAGGTTCGATTTCTTTTTTACCCTGCCAAAAACTGGCGGCCGTTGAGGACAACCTGTAATTAACGAGACGGCGCAAGACCACCGGTGCCTCATGTTCACTTTTGCATGCCACCAGAGCAACTCACTGGCAAAGGGCACCTAATGCCCCGCAGAACCAATTTGGGTAGCCATCTGCAACGGCCCCGATATCCGATAGACGAATCCACCCTGAAGCACAGAAAACCATAGAAAACTCAAGGTGTGATCGTGGTCTTTTCCCCTCGCCTATGTGGTAAAGCACAGCCTCAGAGAACTTCTTTCATTCAAAGAACTACGCTGTTTATCGATAGATAGTGACGATTCCCCTTTTGCAGAGGCACTGCTTTCGTAATATTCTTCCGCACGAGTACATATATATGTTGTTTTGATACAAAAGAGCATCTGGCAAGAAATGATCGGGAGGGTTTCCACCATGTTTTTGACTCGCAGCCTACATATCGCAATCATCTGCTCTTTTGTAGTTCCAGCATCAGCCCACGCTGAAAATGTTATTCAGGCAGCAATTAAAAATGCCACAACACCGGCGCATCGCATGAAGAGTGATGAAAAAAACTGGTGGCAGGAACGACATGAAAGCAAATCTATAGAAGCTAAAAAAAACACGTGGGACATTATTTTTCTTGGCGACTCAATCACACACAGTTGGGAAACTGCCGGAAAAAAAACATGGAACAAATACTACCGAAAAAGAAATGCACTCAATCTCGGTTTTAGTGGTGACCGTACTGAGCACGTCCTCTGGCGACTGGATAATGGTGAGTTTGAGGACGTACAGCCAAAAGTAGTTGTTCTTATGATTGGCACAAACAACACCGGCCATAGGAAAGATCCACCAAAAGCTATTGCTGCGGGAGTTGAAAAAATTATTGAGCGCATCAGTACGAAATCTCCAACGACCAAAATACTTCTTCTCGCCATTTTTCCGCGATCAGAAAAAGTTTCTGATCCGCAGAGAAAAAATAATGACAGAACAAATGCTTTGATAAAACAACTGGCAAAGAAAGATGGCGTCACGTACCTTGACATCAATGAACGGTTTCTTCTGCCAGATGGAACGCTCTCAAAAGAGATCATGCCTGATCTGCTTCATCCAAAACAAAAAGGATATGCCATTTGGGCTGAAGCAATCGAACCATCGCTCCGGTCACTTCTGGCTGAAGACGGCTAACGAACCTTTGCAAGCAAAGCATGATGGGCACCACTTCCACCCACTGGCCTTGTTACTTGTGAAGAATCAATTTACCGGTACGCGTAAGCGTGAGGCGATAGACCTCATTGCCATGAAGAATCTGCAGTTCTCGGCGTCCTTGCAAGAGATCTGCTGATGCTATGGGTTTGAGCTGCTCCGGCGGGTTGCGAGGTGAATGCTCGGTTGTTTTCTGCTCGGTTGTTTTCTGCTTGTTCGTTGAATCGTGTGTCATGGATTTCCCACGGAATCTGGTATTGACGATGCTGCGCAGACGACTAGACTAACGCTATTGAGACTGAATCTCAATATCAACAAATCAGCCAGCCCGGTTTTTCCCAGCCAGCCACCATTCAACTTTGCGAATGAAGGGAAACAAATGAAGACGCAAAAATCTGGGAAGCCTTCGGGGTTCACGCTCATCGAACTTCTGGTTGTCATCGCCATTATTGGTGTTCTTGTCGGCCTCTTGCTGCCAGCTGTACAGCAGGCCCGAGAAGCAGCACGACGTGTTTCGTGCAGTAACCATTTCAAGCAAATGGGTCTGGCACTCCATAGCTATGAAAATTCCCAAAAACATTACCCAAAGTCATTTGGCATGACCTCCGCGTGGGCGGATATCAACGATTGGTCTGTGCAAGCAAAACTGCTCCCTTATGTCGAACAAAATGGTTTGGGCAGTGGCGTCATGGCTGCAATTCAGGCTGCTGAGACGGCAGGAGTTGCAGGAAACAATTCATATAAAAAAGTTCAAGTTGCCGGTAAGAATATCTGCAATTACCGCATGGACACCTTGATTTGCCCGAGTGAAATCAAAGACGAACCCCGTGGTGATGAGTATTATCTCACCAACATTGGAGTCAACATGGGAACTGGTCTCATACTCGCTGCTGACGGAAGTTTTGTTGGCGACGGTGCATTTGGTGTCAACTTTGAGCCAAAACCACGTGATTTCAGAGATGGTCTTTCAAACACCCTTTGCATGGGTGAAGTAAAAGGCTGGACCACGTATCAGCGTGACGGCAAGGATCAAACTACAGTTCCAACGGATCCTTCTGCACTCGCGGGCTTCAGTGGATCTATTAAGAATCAGGGGAAACCATCCTCCGGCCATACTGAATGGTGTGATGGTCGAGTCCATCAATCTGGCTTGACGACCACGTTTCCTCCAAACACCGATTCGGCACTATCTGATGGTCAAATTGGTGATTACACATCAAACCGTGAAGGTGGCGGTAGAACAGGAAGCCCGCTCGTGGCTGTGGTGACATCCAGGAGCTACCACTCTGGTGGTGTTGTAAATTCCTGCATGATGGACGGTTCGACCAAGACCGTGTCATCATCTGTATCACAAGCGATTTGGCGAGCAGTTGGCTCACGAAACGGTAGTGAAATAAGTAGCCTTAACGACTAAAGCGATTCAAATCCTGAATCAAATTGAGAAGGCCTTATGGGGCATTGCTCCGTCAGGTCTTCTTTTTTGTGATGAACATCTGAGACAGCACACGGAAACATCTTGCATCTGCCTAAAACGGCCACCATGCTGCCTTCGCGTATTTCGAAGGTAACACTATTTGCGAATTTCTTCTCAGCGTGGCCACAGAGTGGTAATTGATGTTCCGAACACCATAAAGCTCAACGCCGCTCTGTCGCTTTGCAATTATTGCAGCAACTTCCGGAGTGATTGTCTCGACACCATCGAGATACAACTCTCCTCGATAAGGCAATATCGCAATTGCTACATCTTTGTCTAACATTTGTAGGCCGTTAAGAAAAAGCCATCCTTGGTGCTTTGACAAGGCCCGGCCGACTGCCGGGCTTATCGAACGAAGCCCTTCAAGATGCAACCATCCGCGATGCGTTGCCAGGATCCCTGCAACTTCTGGAGTGATTGCAGTCAGTCCATTTAAAAAAAGCTTGCCACGAGTCTTGGCGACAGCGTGGGCCATATCTGCATCAAGCTCTTTTAATATATTGAGTTCAACGGCTTCTTCATTCCGCTCTGATCGTTCAATGATTTGTTGCACATCTTCAAGCGAGAGCTGTCCGTCTATCGCGTGCTGATTCACGGCGAAGCATTCTATCGGCGCGAATAGAAATAAAGAAAACAATACAACAAGCGAAAACTTGTAAAGCCAAGAGTGTGGCAGCTTGTAGTGCGACAGCTTGTTCAACAGATCACCTTCCTTTCTTCCTTAAGAGTATTCGTCAACGCGAGCCCTCTACAAGACAATAAAATTCCATTTTTTTCGAAAAAAACCTGACAGTGAGACTCAATCTCAGCAGTGTCCTGCTCCCTTTCTCTCTGCGGGCTGAAGCAGACCGGTTCTTCCTTCTCCTTCTTTCGTTAAACGATCGAAGGCGGTCGCTGGTGGGTCCAGACGGTTGGATGCTGTGACATCTCAATGGAAAGTGTGCCTCCTGAGCACAGGTCCTTCCATTGCAAAAATGGTCGCGAAAGAGACTTTCCATTCAGGGCTACGGCCTGTACGTACGGACTCTTTACTCCACCCCCTTCGCTTTCAACAACGAACGCCGGTCCCTGCCCCAACTGAACTTCCGCACGTTCAAAAAGCGGGGAACCAATTAAGAACACGTCTTGCCCAGCTACAGGGAAAAGTCCTAATGCACTCCAGACATACCAGGAACTCATACCACCGGAATCATCATTTCCTACTAGGCCGCCACGGGAATCTCCATAACACTGCGACATGCCCGCGCGTATAACTTCGCAAGCCCTGTCGTGCCGACCTGCATAGATATAGGCATAGGCCGATTCCATATCAGGCTCATTATTGAATCCTTCAAAACGTCCCAGCAATTCGCCTTCGGCCATCTCGGCACGGCTCGGGAATACCCCCGGTGCCGGAACAGAATCAGCCGCGTAGCCAAAAAAAGTATCCAACAGGTCGACAAAAGCCGTGTCTCCACCGGCAATAGAAATACGGCTGGCCATATCATGCAATAGCCGAAAACTATAATTGTATTTCGATCCCTCGTAATAGGTTGAATCTCTTAATACACCAGTTTTGTCAAAAGCATTTTCCCACTGACTCGCATACTCAAGCATCTGTGCAGCTACAGTATCGTCACCTACTTCAGTCGCAATCGCCGCTGTACAAAAACAGCCGTACGCAAGGTCGAGAGTATGCGTGAGAGGATGAACCACACCTTCTTGAAAAAATACTTCGCCGTACGCTCTGCCAAGATCCTTGGACATCATCGTAAGGGCACGCTCCCAATCAATCCCTGGTAAACGCCGATGAAAAGCATCGGCTATGACAACATGGCCAAGAGCGCTGGCTTGATGGGCGAAACGGTCATGCCCTCGAGCAAGACGATACCCGATAGGAAAATTGCCCTCCATTTCCACCACGGTAAGCATTGCATTGACAATCGCAACTCCTTCTTCTGGACATAACGAAAGCACAAGAGGGAGTTGAGTTTTATACATATCCCAAAGTGTGGAGAAATCATAGAAAAACGGACCGTCCCATGGCCAAAATGGAGACTCATCATGAGCTTCACTCGGCTTAATGAGACTGTGGTAAAGAGCCGTATAGAACGTCCTCTGCTGAGCACGCGTGCCTCCTTGAACCTGGATTCGACCAAGCCTCTCCTCCCAGTCCCTCTTTGCGATACTTCTCGCGGCAGACAAATCCTGAGGGGCGGCTAACCGATTTTCATACGCCTTTTTTCGACTCCGAAAGGAAAACGCGACCTTTATCTCGACAACATGCTCGTCTTCGGTTGGCCCCTGAAAGCACACTCCGAATGGCACATAGGTCGACTCACGTATGTATTCATAGGACCTCTCCTGGTCGCCAGAAAGAAAATTCCCATTCTCCCAAAGAGAAGATGCAGCACTGTGGGCATCAAAACCAGAGACCTCCACAGACATCCTGATTGGAAGGCCCTCCATGGTGACACATGCTTCCGCACCGAAGGCTCCTTGTAGACAATACTCTGCCCGCAGAGGAATTGTTCTTCCATCTTCAATTTCAATACCACCGTGAGAAAAGTCGACTGCTATCCCCGCACAACTCGATTTCGGAAACGTGTATCGATGAATTGCACCCCGTGGGGTCACTGTAATTTCAGCACGAATCCCATACGGCTTGAGAATACATGAATAGAAACCAGGAACAGCCTCTTCTTGATCAACTGAGAAGGGGGTTCCCACCATTGCAAGGCCACCGCCTTCCTCAAGAAAAGGTGAGATTCGACAATAGTTGTAATATTTTCGAATGGCTCCAACACCGGACTGCTGGAAGTGGGTGAAGCCAGACACCTGCAATTCCTCTTTGAGCCGTGGCGGATACCCCTGAAGCGACTTGGCGTAACAACCGTACCCAGTCGGATAACCCCCGCTGTACGGCATGACGGAAACCATACCGAAAGGAAGGCACGCCCCGGGATGAGTATTACCAATTTGCGGCTTTGGCCAGAACCACGTTGCTGCGATTCCAGAACGCGGGGGGAGATCGACTGGTTCCGTGCCAATAAACGGGTCGACCAGTGTCACTCGCTCGGTAGCAACTGGTCGTCGATTTTCTAATGTGTCTGCGTGATCTTCCATTGAGCGTTCCGCCGTTCGCTCCTTTTCTCCGTAAAACAGGATCGTTACGCTGCAGTCTGCACCGTAGATTGTGTGAGAAGACTTTTCAGGATTTTTTCTCGATCGAAACGGCACGCATAGCTCCGTGCCTGCTGGCTCAAATATGCTCGAGAGTGGTCAGGCATACTTGCTACTTTATTGAGACATGCCACAAGGTCAGCAACATCTCCTGCCTTGTGGTAGAGGCAATGATCACCTGTTGCCTCTGGTATACCGCCAGTACGCGTTGTTATCACAGGACCTATCCCACCTGACAACATGGCCTCAGCGATAGCAATACCGAATGTTTCTGTGAATTCAACGCGAGGTTTGCTCGGGAGAGTGTATGCGTGACATCCTGACATAAATGCAAGTTTTTCAAGATCACCGATGTCATTAAAAAAGAGGATTGATGGATCCTTGTTCGCAATGGTGTGAAAGAACTCTTCATCGGGACCAGAACCACAGACAACAAGCGGTATCCGACGATACAAATCGCTCGCACGATAGGCATGAATAAGATCCTCGACACCCTTGGCTTTGGTAAGGCGACTCAGAAACAAAACATATCCATCACGAACAAGACCTCGCTTGGATAAAATCGCTGCTTGCTCAGCCACGCTGATTGTCGGTGACAAATAGGCCGAGGTGTCAATGGCCGGATAACTGATGCGAACTCGCTCAGAAAGTTGCTGCGCAAAGTTTGTACCAAGGGCTTCGTCTACCTTTGCACCGGAGGCAACAATCAGTTCACGGGTGAATTTGCTCACTGCCACCGGCTGATCGTGATCCAGGTAGTTTTGCATCACAAGAGCAGCTGCACCTGACTGCCCGGTGGCGAGCGCATTGGATACCACGTTTGTAATATCAGACCCAACAGCCTCTCCAATTGTCACAGGTGCTGCGGCAATGCCACTTCGGCCTGAAGTCTCTACTGCCTGCATCACCATCTGGCCGTGCGGGACAAGATAGAGATCCATAACGGCTGTTTTTCCAGGGAGCTGTGCAAGAAGGTTAATAAGATGTCCGGAGATCGCGGAACCAAGTCGACCATCCAGCACCTTATAATCACCAATGGGCTCCGGACGGGACACCGTGATGCTGGACGAATACGCCTCAACGGAGTGTTCTGGTTTGAGTGGCAGCCCAGAGGACGCAAGGACGTCGAGCGGATAACTCACAATATGAACATTCCGAATACCAAGAGTGCATGCTGCTTCCGCAAGATTCCGCGTCTCTGTTGAATGCCCACAGATAATTGGATCTGCCCGAGACAAAATAATCAGATTATCAACGGGCAGACCAGATCTAAGAGCGGATGCCCGTTGTTGTTGATCACACAGACTCATCGGTGGCCTCACTTTCCTGCTGAACTTCTCGGGCGGGACGGTCAGAAGGAAAAGAAGCAAATGCTGCGCCAAACAGAAAAAAGCACCGGCGACCAGTCATCGCATGGGCCAATTCTCGATGAAAACGTGATGCTCTTGTTACCTAAAGGGCCTCAACCGCACACGTTCGTGCAAGACAGAGGACGTGGCTGCCTTGAAACAAGGCAGCCATTGCAATCCCGATGGTCGAAAACCAGATCTTGATCAAAGAGATTTAGTTTTGAGGCGGTTGTTTGCGGCTATCCATATTGCTGGCGATGACGATGCCAATTGCCTCCACCCAACTCGGTACATCGCGAACACCGTCGAGCCCACTTTCGGCGAGCACATCTTCATCTCCGTTATCGCGATGATCTGATGGAGCCATTTCGTCTTCGGTACCAAGATATTCCAGGCCTTCTTCGTCGTCTTCACGCCTCGACCCAACACGAGAAAAAGTTTCCCGACGGCGACCTTCGCCCTCACCTCCACGGCCGGCTTCTCCTCTGCGGCCGCCACTGCGGGCTGGTCTGCGTTGGCCACTTGAACTGCCTGATGCAGGCCTTCGGGCTGGACGACCCTCGCCACTGGTTTCTTGTGACTCTTCATCTGACGTTCGTCGTCGTCGACGACGGCGACGACGGCGAGGTTCTCCGTCTGAATCTTCATTCCCGCGAGGTTCACGTTCAGTGAATGGTTTTTCACCAGTCTGGTGCCCACCCTGCACTTCATTTGAATTTTCACCACTCTCTTCATGAGAGCGCTGACCCTCATTTTCTATAGTTTCGCCATCTCGCGTGCGCCGCCCACGACCACGGCGACGACGACGGCGACGTGGTGGGCGATCATCAGTTCGTGATCCCTCCTGATCGTCATCTCGACTGCTGTCAGAGCGAGGAGCTCCATCTGATTCAAGAGTTCGTTCTTCGGAATCAGTGTTGACCCTGTTCCCAAATCCATCTTCTCTTGGGATTTGCGGCCGACCATCAGAAGAAGTCTCAGCA
>CAJQGO010000300.1 GCA_905477565.1 uncultured Planctomycetota bacterium | reverse complement strand
TCGCGAGAGAAATACCGGTCAGCCAACGTTTCATGCCGCCCGACTTCCCAACCGTCTTTTTTCGAGAAGAGCTTTTCATGGATTACTTATTCTCCACATGCCCATCGAGATAAAGAAAATTACGTGCTCCATCTGGAACGCTCCAGTTGCTGCCATCATCGGGATTGTTGTATTCCGTCACAGAACTTCCAAAGAGAGAGCTCACTCCGCCACCGTGAAAGGGTGCAAACTCATACAGAATCCAGAGCTTCGATGATGCAAGATTGCTTCCCGATCGCCGGGAAGAAAGCGCTTCTACACGAGTCTTCCCCCGTATCTTGTATCGAGAATTAGAGTCCGTTGTAGTAAGCCGCCGCTGTGGATACTCATAACTGGTTCCTTCGAACGCCATGTTCCCAGTCGTGTACTCTGCTGGCTTCTGTGAATCTGGTATTGAAGCAAGAGCATTTTGAGCATTTTTAACTGACTGCGATGATGGGTCGCGAGTGAAGTACGTCAGGTCTGATGCACACCGAAACGTACTCTTTTGGTTTTCGACATACGGGCCAAGTTGGGAAACAATCGTTGGATAAAGAGGACGACTGCCGCTCGTATAGAATGTAGGTTCAAGACTCGGCATCTGAGCCGCCACTGGAAACTTCCCCCTCGTCACCCGATCAAGATACATGTTAAACGCGATGCCGAGCTGCTTGAAATTTGATTTACAGGCAATGCGACGTGCCGCTTCCCGTGAATTTTGTACCGCCGGAAGCAACAAACCAACCATAAGCCCGATGATCGCAATGACCACTAATAACTCAATGAGCGTAAAAGCTTTTCGTTTCATTCAACGCAACTCCTTAAGGGTGGATGATATGTTCGCCTAATCCGCCCATTCGGTAAACCTGAACTGTCAATACAAGCGTATCCTGCCGGAAACCCAGAAGGGAACACTTACAGAATTCAGAGCGTCGATACGGAACGGATAAACCTGAGCGACTCACAGTGACTTCAACGGTCAAGTCGCAAAAAATGTTCACCTCTATCGAAATGGAGTGCTCGCGAGAGATCGTCGATTAAGAGAAATAAAGGTGTTTTGACTTTAAAAACCCTTTTTAACCGCCTTTCTGGTACCTGCCTTTCATTTGTTGGAAATTTTATGCAATTAGCCGGCCACACGCCTGACGGACCCCATCCAAGGGGTGGTTCTGTCGACCCGTCGGCAGCGATCTCGCCATCAGTGACGGAGATTGAAGCCCTCAAAGCACAGCTCCTCGAAGCTCGGAAACAGGCCACTCTGGGAGAACTCCTTGGAACGACAACGCACGAATTCAACAACGCTCTGACAACTATTCTCAATTACGCACGGCTCGGCTTGAGGCATCCAGACAAAGAAACTCGTGACAAGGCCCTCAATCGCATTCTTTCTGCCAGCACAAGAGCAGCGAAAATTACAGCGAGTGTTCTTTCCATGTCGCGTAGTCATCGGTCATCCAATCGCATGGAGCCGGTGAACCTTGTAAGCCTGACTGAAGAAGTACTCGTTTTGCTTGAACGTGAGATGATGAAATATCGGGTACAAGTCGAGCGCGAATTTTCAGAAGTCCCCAAAGTCTTAGCCAACCCGGGTCAACTTCAGCAGGTACTCTTGAACCTCTTGGTCAATGCCCGACAGGCAATGCCCGATGGTGGACGTCTCATCCTTCGTATTGCCACGACCCCGGCCAGACAATCAGTAAGTCTGCTGGTTCGTGATACCGGCTGTGGTATGTCTCGAGAAGTAATGCAAAAAATGTTTGATGCAAACTTTTCGACAAAAGCAGGCCCTGATGAAACAGGTAAGGGAGGCACTGGCCTCGGACTCACCGCCTGTCGAGAGATAATCGAGGCTCATAAAGGACGTATTCGCGTAGAAAGCAGCATTGGTAAGGGGACAGGTATCACCATCCGTTTTCCATCGCTTCGGCCAGTCGCTGCAGCAGGATAGTCTGAGAGTGATAATCCTTCTGCTCCTAGAATATCAAGCGTTCATCCAGAGTTTTCCGGTTTTCGCCACTCGCGATAGAGCATGTATCCACAGCCCAATATTGAGACCGTTGCAGCCGACGCAAGGGTCCAGAGAGGAACAATACGTTTGGGCTTCACTAGTGAAGGATCAACCGCAGAATCCGCAAGGTCAGTCTCTTCGAGCCCAGATTGTCGACGCCACCGTTCGACAGACGACTGCCTGCGTCCTATGAAGCGGCCTTCGATTTGACTCTGTCGGACATCGAACTTTGGGCGAATAAGCCCCAAGCCGACGAGTGCCATGAATGAGAACATGAGTCCCCATAACCATGGGCTATCAATCAGCCGAAAGGCCGGGGCTGGGGTGTCATTGTTCTCCATTGGCCAACCTTCGCTTGCGATACTGCGTTATGAAGTACGACACCATGCCACGCCAACATCATAAACTAACACATGCCCGGCCAACGAAGTCGTACATCTCGCCCTGCATACAATGCTCCGTCGCCAAGCGATTCCTGAATTCTTAGCAATTGGTTGTATTTTGCTACCCGATCACTACGCGATGCTGAACCGGTTTTTATCTGTCCCGTCGATAAACCAACTGCCAGGTCTGCAATCGTGGCATCTTCTGTCTCACCGCTACGATGGCTGGCGATTGATGTATAGCCTGAGCGGTGGGCAAGCATTACTGCAGCAGTTGTCTCGGTGAGTGTGCCGATCTGATTTACTTTAACAAGGATGCTATTGGCGATACCTTCAGCAATACCGCGGCCGAGCCTCTCTGAATTGGTGACAAAAAGATCATCACCGACAAGTTGGACTTTGTCACCAATCTTATCGCTGATGAGTTTCCAGCCTTCCCAGTCATCCTCAGAGAATCCATCCTCTATAGACATGATTGGATACTTTCCAGCCAAGTCAGTTAGAAAGGCTGCCATTCCTGATGAATCCAGGGCTTTTCCTTCAATTGAGTAGGTGCCGGCGGACTCATCGTACAACTCTGTTGCTGCAACATCCAACGCGATGGCAATCTGTGAGCCAGGTTGATATCCGGCATTGCCGATCGCTGTGAGTATGACTTCAAGCGCTTCAGTACAACTCCCGATCTGTGGTGCAAAGCCACCCTCGTCTCCAACAGATGTAGCAAGGCCTTTCTCACTCAGCACTTTCTTAAGAGCATGAAACGTTTCAACGCCAGCACGCAACGCATCGTCAAAAGTATCAAAACCCAACGGCATCACCATAAATTCCTGAACATCGAGCGGATTATCTGCGTGCGCCCCTCCATTGATGATATTCATCATGGGAGCAGGAAGAAGCCTAGCCGTTGTGCCACCAAGATAGCGGTACAATGGGACACCGCAGTGTTCAGCAGCGGCATGAGCCGTCGCTAATGAAACTCCCAGTATTGCGTTCGCACCAAGTGTTTTTTTGTTTGAAGTTCCATCCATCTCAAGCATCCGCATATCGATGCCAGTTTGATCAAGTGCATCGCAACCCTCAAGCTCTTCAGCAATCCGATTATTCACGTTCTCAACTGCTTCAAGGACCCCCTTGCCAAGGTACGTACTATTGTCGCCGTCTCTTTTCTCCCATGCCTCGTGCACACCAGTACTCGCCCCGGAAGGCACAGCGGCTCGGCCAAATGTTCCATCAGCAAGACACACGTCAACCTCAACTGTCGGGTTCCCACGACTATCAAGAATCTGGCGGGCATGAACGTCAACAATCGTGGACATATTTGGTGAACTCCTCAGGATTCGAAATGCATCGGCTTCAAAACAATCGACAACGATGTATTGTGGCAACCGCAGACTCTCACGCAAGGGCATGACCGAAACTGTGTATACGCACTCATAGTCCCAGCAGGATCATGCAGAAAAATCTCTTCGAGGTACTGGCACGGTTATCGTTTTTGCAGACACCACAACCGTATCAAGTCGCACGACCGCTACGAATAAGGCTTCTGTCCGGCTGTGAAAGAAAAACCTGTGATTGCCTGGGTATCTTCTCGAACTGTTCAACGGTAAAAAAGGATGTCGTTCTGCTGGGTATTCTCCAAAGGACAAAGCTTCATGTTTACAGGTCTCGTACAACACCTCGGCAAGATCACCAGCATCGCCCATGAGCCACCCGGCGTACGGCTTGCTGTACACGCTGGCCCCTTGGCTCAGGGCGTACAGATTGGTGACAGTATTTGCACGAATGGCTGCTGTCTGTCAGTGGTACAAACCGAGGGAGATACGCTTGAGTTTCAACTCGGACCTGAAACATTACAACGTACAAATTTAGGGACTTCTAAAGTGGGTGATCGAGTTAACCTTGAACGTTCTCTCACACTCCAGAACCGACTTGACGGTCACCTTGTAACTGGCCATATCGATGGCCTCGGTATCCTTAAAGAGAAAATCCAAGAAGCGGATTGGGTCACGTGTCAATTCACCGGTCCAAAAAACTTGCTGGCCCAGTTGGCAGCAAAGGGATCAATAGCTGTTGATGGAGTAAGTTTGACCGTCGTCGATGTCAATGAGACATCTTTTAGCGTCGCTCTTATCCCACACACTCTTAGGAATACCACCTTAGGAGAGCTTGCTGTTGGAGATGAGGTGAATCTTGAAACCGATCTTCTTTCTAAATATGTCTGCCGTTGGCTGGAAGCACGTTCATGAAAAAAACAGGCCGGGGACGACCGAAGACGGGGCACAAAAAAAGACCTGACAGAACGCGTCAGAATGACCAACGTACAACTACTCCAACTGCAACGAGTGAACAAAGTGTCGTGACTAAAAGCGCCACCCGACAAACCACTGCGTATCTTAAAAAGCTTTTCTCAGAAGTCGGCTTTTCAATTGATTCAAAAAAAGGGCAAAACTTTCTTGTTGACTTAAATCTGCTCGACCTCCTTGAGCGGACGGCTGACATACAACCTGACGATATCGTCCTTGAGGTTGGCAGCGGCACTGCCGCACTGACGGAACGGCTTGCTCGATCTGCATTTCAGGTAGTGACAATTGAAATTGACAGTCGACTTGCAACACTCGCTCATGACCGCCTTATTGACACTGACAACGTCCAGCTCGTTAACACAGACGTCTTGGCCAGCAAAAACAAGTTGTCGCCTCGCGTCCTCAGTGCATTAGATGAAGCCGAGAAACGGCGGGAAGCCGCGGGGAAAAAGGGGCGATTCCTTCTTGTCGCCAATCTTCCTTATTGCGTCGCAACACCTGTCATCTCAAATCTTTTGCTAACCAAGCCTTTCACTTCTGCAACCGTAACTGTGCAATACGAAATGGCTGATCGCATGACCGCTACAGCCGGCCACCATTCTTACAACGCGCTTTCCATCTGGATTGGCTCACAATGCCGTGGTGAAATTATTCGAAGCCTTCCGCCTGCGGCATTCTGGCCTCGGCCAAAGGTTGATTCTGCAATTGTACGCTTAGATCTAGATGAACATCGACGGGCACAAATTTCTGACCTATCACGGTTCCATACGTTTGTCCGTGACATCTTTTGCCATCGCAGAAAGGTGTTGCGTGGTGTTCTCTTGACTTTGGCAGGGGGGAAAAAAAGCCCCGACGCAGTGGACCGAATCGACCGGCTGTACGAGACCTTTGGGCTTGAAAAAAATATTCGTGCTGAGTCAATAGACCCTGACACCTTTGTACAACTCGAATACGAGTTTTCACGACCGTAATACTGTCGACGTAGCTGAATGAGAGTAATCAAGACAATGGTAGGAGTCGCCCCCCTTAAGAAACATGCTCTTCATTCACTTATTGAGTCATCCCAAGTTCTAAAATCTGGCAACCATAACCAAGACATGTCACACTCAAGAGATATGAAGGAAGTGCTACTATGAAATTTATTGAAATGACCGGCCATGCACTAATGAGTATGATCGAACCGGATGAGGTTTCACCAGAAAAGCTCCAGCAAGTTGGGCTCACCGACACCTGCCTTGTCCGAGTCAACGAACAAGGTGACGTCGAGGTGAGACGACATGATCGCTGGGACCTCATTGGCGGCCTTCTAGGTGGG
>CAJQGO010000299.1 GCA_905477565.1 uncultured Planctomycetota bacterium | reverse complement strand
GGGGGGTACCATCGGGTATTGGCCAGCATTTATAGCGCTGCTGATCTATAGTATTTTGCCAATTATACGAAACACTATTGTCGGCTTGGAGTCGGTTGATCCAGCCATGAGAGAGGCGGCAAAAGCTGTTGGCATGCGGCCGCTGCAACAACTGTTCCGAGTTGAATTGCCGCTTGCGTTCCCCGTGATCCTTGCAGGCATACGGACAGCCACCGTATGGGTTGTCGGTATTGCGACGCTCTCGACTCCTGTTGGTGCGCCGAGCCTCGGCAATTACATTTTCAGTGGTCTCCAGCTTCGAGACTGGCAACGCGTTATATTCGGCTGTGTTGCCACGATGACATTGTCGCTTGTCCTCGACCAACTGATTGCGGTCATCGAGAAGAGTATTCAATCACGACGAAAAATCTCTCTCATACTTGCATCGTGTGCCATTGTTGCGCTCGTTGGGATTGGTATCGTGCCAGGTGTGATTGGTCCAGAACCTGCTGGGTTCTCGAAATTGCAGGAACAGGGGAATGATTTTGCAGGATCGGATAAAGGCGATGTACCACGGACCTCACTCGATGGACAGGTTATTCGTATTGGTGCCAAGGGATTCACAGAACAGTTTATTCTGGCTGAGATCCTTCGGAAAAAGATTGAGGACGCCGGTGGTACGCCTGAAGTGCTTAGTAATATGGGGTCGACAATTGTTTTTGACGCCCTTGCAAAAAATACAGTCGATGTTTACGTCGGATATACAGGAACGATTTGGAGTACGGTCTTGAAGGAGACAGACCCAATAGGTCGTACTGCGATGCGAGCCACCGTTGCTGGAAGGTTGTATGACGAGTACGGCATTGTTCTCGCTGGTGCCTTAGGGTTTGAGAATACGTATGCACTTGTCGCCAAAAGCCAGACGCTGCAACGGTACAATCTCCGGCAGATTGGTGATCTGACTCCAATTGCAGAAGATCTCAAAATTGGGGGCGACCCAGAGTTCTTTGGGCGACCGGAATGGCAGCGAGTACGTAGACTTTATTCATTGACGGATATTACTGAAGTTGGGATGGATTCCACGTTCATGTATCAGGCGGTGGCGGATGGGCAGGTTGATGTTGCTGCAGGTTTCTCTACCGACGGGAGGATCGATGCCTTTGATCTTGGTGTGTTAGACGATCCAAAAGGGGCATTTCCACCGTATGACGCGGTCCTGCTTCTGTCACCACAAGCAGCAAAGAACAAGGATCTTGTGCACGCCCTTGAGCCACTGCTGAATCGAATATCTGTTTCTGCAATGCGGGATGCGAATCGGCAAGTTGATGAGGATGGAGTCACGCCAAAAGAGGCTGCAAGTAAGCTTCTTAAGCATGAAACCAAAGGCCCCCCGCTTTCTCGCTGAGACAGGACCGTCACCACGATGCTAGCTTGGTTCGACTGTGGCAACTGCTTTGAGTACACCGCTGGATGGGTCAACAAGGTGTGGAAATTGCTCGGGAAGGTCGGTCCAGCTCATTCGATGGGTTATCCACGGTGCGGTATTGATTCGTTCAGCTTCAATTTCCTTGATAATGCGGTCAAAATCTCGTGATAATGCATTCCGGCTTGCAAGAATGGAGAGTTCACGGCGATGGAGAAGGGGCGCGTGGGGGAACGAAAGAGTCCCCTGTGTTATCCCAACGTAGACGACTCGGCCGCTGAATGCTGCAAATTCAAGCGAGCGGTTCATGCTGCGGTCGCTTCCGGTGGCGTCGATCACAACATCACAAAATTCATTATCGGTCAGCTCAGCGACTTTATTGAGATCTGCTTCGGTGCCATCAGCACAGATGGTTTCAGTCAGGCCGTACGTTTGAGCGACAAAGTCAAGGCGACTCTGAACCATATCCATGACAAGAAGCCTCGCTCCGGCGAGCCGGACAAACTCCATGGCAGATAAGCCTATCGGTCCGGCACCTATGACAAGCACGGTGTCCTTTGAATCAATGCTAGCTCGGTCTACTGCATGGCAACCGATTGCAAGAGTTTCAACGAGCGCATTCTGCTCGGCAGAAAGATTCGGAGATGGGTGGAGCTTTCTTGCTGGAACAATAAAATGAGGCCGAAGGCCGCCATCACAGTGGACGCCAAGTGTCTGATGATGTTCACAACAATTGGTTTTACCGAGACGGCATGAATGACATTGCTGGCAATTGATGTAAGGCTCAACACAACAGCGATCACCGACGGCGATATTTGTGACACCCTCACCAACACCAAGTACCTCAACGCCGAGTTCATGACCCGGAATCCTTGGGTAACTAAAGAATGGCATTTTTCCCAAATACCCGCCATAGTCAGTCCCACAGATACCGACCGCTTCAACACGAACAAGCGCCTCGCCGGGCTGAAGATCAGATGGCTCGGGTACTTCTATCATTGCCCATTTGCCAGGTTCTACGAGTTGAAGTGCTTGCATACGGTCGATTTCATTTCAAGGGGAGAGGGTTCTTACTGATCGGCCTGAAGGCCATAGAATTGTAAGGTATTGGTGCCACGCACGGCCTTGGCCTCGTCAAGTGACATTCGGTCGATAAGGCTGTTTGCAATGCAAAGCACTTCCGCATATTCGGCGGAGAGCAGGCAGACCGGCCAATCACTACCATAGAGCAGCCTCTCTGGACCAAATGCTTCCAGCGCTGCATCAAGATAGGGCGTAAAGTCACGTTGATGCCACACGTTCCAATGAGCTTCGGTGACAAGTCCAGAAAGCTTGCAGACAACATTTTCATGCTGAGCTAATTCATCAAAGTCCCGCTTCCAGTCTGAAATATTGTGGTGTTCGATATCAGGTTTGGCCATATGATCCAACACAAAAAGCTGGTCTGGCACCACCTTCACGAGTTCACATGCAGCCTGTAGCTGATGGGGAAAAATGAGAATGTCATAGGTCAGGTTATATTTCGCCAATTGCCTGATGCCATGCAGAAAGTCAGTACCCAATAAAAATCGAGGATCTGGTTCATCCTGCACAACATGCCGGACGCCAACAAACTTGTCATGCTCAGAAAACTTCTCCAGATCTTCGTCGACCGAGGGATTTCTGAGATCTACCCAGCCAACAACGCCACGTATAAATGGGTGTTTATCAGCGAGTTCAAGAAGCCATTCTGTTTCCTGTATTGATTGTCGGGCTTGTACTGCTACTGAACCCGTGATGTTATGTGGCTGAGTCGTTTTAACTAGGTCAGGTGGTAGGTAGTCTCGTGCCAGACGTTCCATCCCTGAAGATATCCAAGGATAGTCGTCGGTAGTGTATTTCCAGAAATGTTGGTGAGCGTCAATGTTCATAAGTTGACAGAATCGGTGGAATCGATGACGTACATTCTTGAGAAATGGCCTAATTATTTTCTGGAAGGCCTTCACTGTGCCCAATGTTTTTCACGGTCGCAAATATATTCAGTACAGTCTTTAACAAGGCTTCGTCGAGTGGCTCGTCGAGCCATTTTGCCCACTGCCGGATATTGTTAGGGTTGGCACTTCCGGCAACAGTTGTGGCAATTGCAGGATTGGCAACCGAGAACTGAAGGGCAAGTTTTGCTAATGACGACCCGTGTTCGCGGCAACATGCAACTGCCTCACGTGCAGCCTGGCGGACGTTTTCAGGTTCTTTGAGCCAGGGTGGGAGCGGAGCATCGGTCAACAGACGAGCGCTGAACGGCCCAGCGTGCATGACACCAATGCCCTTCTCCTGTAGGTATGGAACCGTTTCATCAGTGAAACGTGTGTTTTGAAGCGTGTATTGGTTGTAATTTAGTACGCAATCGACATTTGTCTGGTCGCAGACAAAGCGAAAAATCTTCTGTGGGTACCCACTGAATCCGATGAAACGAATTTTCCCAGCCTGTTGCGCTTGTCGGAGCGCTGGGATGGTTTCGTCAACAATCTGTTGCATCGGGACAAATTCAATATCGTGACAGAGCATGATATCGAGGTGGTCGGTGCCGAGTCGATGCAAGGAAATATCAATGCTCTCTGCTACACGCTGTGCAGAAAAGTCAAAATGTCCGACGTCGTACCGGCCAAGTTTTGTGCAGAGCAGGTAATCGTCGCGGGGTATATCCTGGAGTGCAAGTCCCAGCATAATTTCACTCATCCCGCGTCCATAAAAAGGGCTTGTGTCGATGAGTCGCATGCCATTATCAATCGCTACCCGTACACTGGACATCGCTTCATCAATGGTGATCTTTCGAAATTCTTGTCCGAGCGATGAGGCGCCAAAGGAGAGAATTGGTACGTCGAGTCCAGTGGTTCCAAGTGGTCTGGTTTGCATGAATACCCTTTTTCGTACGAGATATCAGGTGGTGGAATTGAATGTCCGGCATCCAATTGTGAGGAGAAGGTTCGCCCACGGTTGGGTGTCGGCTGTTTGCACTGTGAGTATGTGATCAGCGGAGTCGACCGCTGTATAGAAATCCCATTTCAAAAGAGGCTCCAGGACGCAACTGCTTCCAGCAGCTTTGAGAAGACCTCGGTACTTTTCCCAAACCGGTGGGTCGCCCGGAGTCGCTGCAGCATAGGAGTCGTCTCTGTCGACACCCATTGTTTGAACGGCATCAATTTGGATGCTTCCGAGAATTGCCTGAAAAACTTCAGCAACCGTTGGGACATCGGGCATGAGTTGAAGAGGTACGACCGTGGAATTCGGCCCGCGTTTGGTTGTCGCCGGATAATTACCATCGGCTATGAGGATGAGTGAGTGATGTCCACCGCGTGCGAGAATCTCAAGAATTTCAGGGTGGAGAAGTGTGGTGTTGAGCATAGGATCAGTCAGTGTTCAGGAATGGGGACTACGAAGACGTGAAGGCCTCAATTGACAAGATGGTTTGGCTGGCTGCTTCGGTTGGCGAAGGCAGCGGAAAGACTTCTGCGGCTAGATACTTGTCATACCCAGCTGCATTGAGTGCGCGATAAATTGCGTTTGAATCAGTATGACCAAGCCCCATTGCCCTCCTGTTTGAGTCGGCCCAGTGCACATGCCCGATAAGATCTGAACTGAGGTTCCCGAGCCGGGTAATTGTCTCTGGTACATTTTGCTCTTCGATATTCATGTGGAAGAGATCACAAAGGAGACGCACCCCATTGCCAACAAGAGAATGCTTGATAAGAAAGTTTGCGGCATCTTCCTGAGTATTCAGGAGATTGGTTTCATAGCGATTGAGCGCTTCGTAGAGAAGCACCTGCCCGTGGCGCTGCGCATGGTCGCCGAGTGTACAAAGGGCCTCCGCCAGCAAATCTAGTGATTCCGTGCGGTGGGTGATGTCGCTGGCCTGACCCTGCATTGATCCAATGATGGCTGGTGCATTAAATTCGGCTGCAATCTCAATAATTTCTGCAACAAATTGTATTGCTTGCCGCCGCCTATCGGCGTCTGTATCCGTCAGCGAAAGCCGTTCTTTCAGCCACCCGGCGCCGGTTCCGACGGCCGCAAGATCAAGGGGTGACTGCTGCAGAATCGAGTGGAGTTGTTGTGTTGGAAATTCACTCGCGCTTGGTGGGAAAATTTCAATGGCATTAAAGCCAGCATCCGCAGCATGCTGACACCCGCTCGTGAGTCCATCATGGAAGACAAACGGTCCACGTGCTGCTTCAGGAACCAAACAAACTGTGATAGCCGATTTCATGTGAGGTGTTCTACAGGGGGAATGAATGGAGCGGCATATCTACTGAGAAAAGAGTGGAAGGAGATGTCGTTCATACAGATTGGTGGTTACTTGGTCTGCCACAATGGCCCGATTTTCTTTGAGCAAATTGGTATATCGAGTGCCTTCTCCTGCTGCGACCTTGAAAGCAATATGAAGAAGCTGGCGGACATGAGGATTGAAGCGTTTGTCATTTTGGATGTGTCGAATAGTAGCGGCAGTATCGGGGCCTGAAAGCGCTCCGAAGTCTTCCACAGAAAGCAGGCGATTTGGGTCAATATCAATGACCGTTGCATACGGACCACAGAGTTCGTCTCGATGCTCGATCGCATATCGATAGACGTCACGAACTAACTGAAGACCATCTCCCCCTGCTTCCGCGAGTCCGATCAATTCTTCAAGCCACGTGGTACCAGCAGTTTTGAGATGAACCCCTGCTCCAGTCGCATTAAGGATTCGACGAATGATGGGGTAGAGAGAGAACTTATCACTGCCCGAGTGCACTGAAAGCTTGAGCGTGTCGGGCAGACCGTATTGCTGGACCGCAAAACTGCATACGGCAACGTCGTCAGAAAACTCTTGCTCAAATTGCGCAAGGTCGCCAACGTAGTCGACGCCCTTGTTGAATCGACCAGTGAACTTTGGGGCGATTGTTTGTACTGGGATTTTTTCGTCAGCGAGCAGGGCCAATATTACAAGCAATTCTGGAGGCGTCTGTGGCTCGTCCGTTTCGTCCATGCTGACTTCGATAACAGCGTCATCACCTCGATTTTCAGCGATATGTTTGTAGATTGTCGCCGCATCTCTGCAGGCCTTGTGATACTTGCGGACAATACTCGCGGTACCATCTTCGGAAAGACGTATGACCTTGGTTATGCCAGGGATTGAAACCGGCTTGCACAGTTCCGGGTGGGCGGAAATAAATGTGCGGATATCGGCCTCATCGGCAGGTTGGCCAATTGAATCAGCTACATCAATGGTAAAAAAGTCACTTGATTCGAGGTACCCATCTACCGTGTCGAGCCGAATATGATCCGCGTCGACATACCATGGACCATCCCAGCCGGACTCAACAATAGCAGTGGCTGCAGCCGCTCGCACGTCTTCAGGATGGCTGCCAATAAAACCGTGTTCTCGATGAGATTTATTCCAGACCGGTGCCACCTGTGTGCCTTCTTGTGCAAGTTTCTGGAAGGCGGAGAGTTGTGCTGTGGCTTCATGACCAAAACGGTCACCAACACCAAATGAGAAACGCGGTAGTGTTCGCATAGTAGTCTGTTGAGTAAGGGTTCGGGGCGGATTATTTGAAAACTAGTG
>CAJQGO010000298.1 GCA_905477565.1 uncultured Planctomycetota bacterium | reverse complement strand
CCGCCAGTCATGGTGAGGTAAAAAGGTTCAGGTAATGCCTCCTTCTCACATCTCAAAAACTGGCTAAAAATAAGGCCATCTTCCGGCCATTCACGCGTTCCAGTTAATCGTGCTCGTACCCAAACTGTTTGTGACTCAGCCACGTACTCAGAGATATCAAAAAAATTTCCACCGAATCCTCCGTGGTTTGCGGCACGTGTATCGAGGGTTGTCCATATTTCACCATCAGGTGAAATATCAAGGGCAGCGATTGCTCCTGGGTCATAAGGAGACGGATCGCCAGTTGTCCAAACTTTAATAGTCGCTTTGATTGTTGCACTCCGGATTGAAAATGGAGCATCAAATTTCAGAACGACATTACCTTCCCTATTCGCAACGGTCGGTCGAATGAACGTACATCCGCCAGCAGAATGTTCGGTATAGCACTCCGCACCAGTTATTGAAACAAGATGCTGTTTCCATGAATTGTCAAGAAGGTTGAAGCGTACGTCTTTGAATGGAGGCATTGTCCACGTTGTTGTGTATGTTTGTCGTAGACGGTGCCCCGCAATATTTTGGGGAGTCGACTCAGTCCCGCAGAGACTCAAGACGTAGTCACCTTCCTTCGACGTAAGATCTTGCAGGCCACTCATTTCCCAGCTGAGTCGATTGCCAGAGACATTAGCACCGTCAAGGGGCACGTCTTCGCCGTTCCGTGTAAGACGAAAATCAGCAGTAGTCAGGCTGAGTATTGGCTCATTAAATGCAAAGTGAAGCCAGCGAAGTGGCGTAGTTCTGTAGCTTGAGACTCCAGCAAATTTTACCTCAAGTGATTTGATAGTCTCGAAAGACGCACCAGTCGGTTTGGGGCTATTGTTTTCTTGTGTAGAAGAATTGTCCGAAAAGAAAAATGCATTTGTAATCAATAAAAGTATCCCAATTACCACAGCAAGTGACGAATACCTTTTCAAGAAACCGAGACTTCTTTTAAGAACGGTTTGTGGCTTTGCAGCAAGTGGTTGTCCAGAAAGAAGAGCATCAATATCAAGACTGAGTGCTTCAGCATTGAAGTACCTGTCATTTGAGTTTTTCTCGAGGCACTTTTCTGCGATTAATTCAACGCCAGAACGTAATTTCTTTTCAGGTATTTGCAGCCTGCTTGGTCGTTGGTCGTGAATGATGCGAGCTGTTTCAAGAAGAGAAGCATCTTTAAGTTCATACGGCAGTTTTCCAGTAAGCAATTCATGGAGAAGGACGCCGAGTGAATAGACATCACTGCGGGCATCTGCTTTCTTTCCGGAAGATTGTTCAGGGCTACTGTACTGGCGTGTTCCAAGGAATGTTCCTGTTTCAGTTGCATCGTTGTCTTGTTCGATACGAGCAATACCGAAGTCGATGACCTTCGGATGTCCTGCGGCATCGACTAGTATGTTGCTTGGCTTGAGGTCACGATGAACAACAGAATGTGAGTGGCCGTATGCAACAGCTTTACAGACCGATGAAAAGAGAATCAGGCGTTCCTTATTCGGTAAGTTTCGGTGATTCGCAAACTTTACCAATGTCATCGCGTCTTGAATCAGTTCCATCACAAAGTATGGTGAATCCTCTCCATTCTTTGTGATCGAACCGGCAGTATAGATCTGAGCGATTCCAGGATGGCTCAGTCGTCCTAAGAGCTCAGTTTCACGTTGAAATCGTTGGAAGGCACGTGGTGATCGATGACCTGGACGAATGACTTTGATGGCTACTTTTCTGTCAGGTGACCGCTGCCGTCCTTGATAGACACGTCCCATACCACCTGATGCTAGAAGTGACTCAATCACAACATCACCAAAAGCATGTCCAATGAGAGGATCAGAATGTTCTGCGACAGTCTCTTCGGTTCCTAAACCGAAGTCAGTTGTCTGCCTCGACAACTCCTCAATTGAAGCAACGGTGTCATGATGATCTGTCGAGGGTGATACATCACGAGTGTCGATTTTTTCAGAGTTGTACCCCTGTTGGTGTCGTTTGATTGCCGTTGCTCCTGTTTTTAATACAGTCTCTCAGCACCTAACATCCAGAGCCTAGGAACGATTAGTACCAAATATCCCAACACAAGTGTAAACAAAGTTGGGGTGAAAATATTCCCGGAATTCTGACGGCCGGATAAACTACAGCGACTATGCCACTTTCCATTCAATACGTTACGAGTTTGGATGCTGTTGTCGATGAGGCCGTTGAATTTCTGTCTCATCCAACAGATCTTTTCACATCCTACAAGATTGTAATACCAACTATCGGAGCTCGCAGTTGGCTTGCTGACAAACTAGCAAGAAGACTTGGTTCAACAGCCATTGGTCTTGGTGATGGAATAGTCGCTGGAGTCGATTTTTCCTATCCAGGTTCACTGTCACTATTGGTTGGTTCGTATGAATATGAGAACGACCCATGGTCTGTTCAGCGACTTACGTTTGCTGTACTCGATATCATTGCGAAGTCACGAGATTACGAATGGCTCATTCAACAAGCAGGAGGTCCTTTACTTGCGGCTCGGCGTATTGCCGACAGATTCGATCAATATCACTTCCGGCGACCAGGAATGATTTTAGCGTGGGAGGATAACAAGCCAGTTCTTGCTCCGATGGCTGAAGAATTGAAAGGCCCCGACAATGAGTTTCTCATTTCATTGTCCCGTAGTGATCGTTGGCAATTTGATCTCTGGCGTTTAATTCGTACGGCTATCAATCAACCAAGCCCACCGGCACGTGATCGAAATGCTGAAGGACCAGTTCCATCAGCAGTTCTTATAGCGGGTCTCGAGGCACTGTCGTTACAACAAACCGAAGTGCTTAAAAAACTGTCTTCACTCAAGAGTGAAAATGGAGAGTGCTGTGACGTCCGTGTATTGCTAGTTCATCCTTCACCAGTTCTTCAAGCTCAATGGGAACAGAGTGCTCCTGCGTTGACTCCAGGGTATCTACCGAAGAAACAAGAAATGGATAGTACACAAGATGGTGATCCGCTTGTTACTTCGTGGCTACGGGGAACACAAGAAACCCAAATGCTCCTTGCATCTCAGGGTTTTCTACCGAAGCATATGGCTCAGCATGAAAGTGATGTCAGCAAGCAGTCAGTATCGCTACTCAGCTCAATCCAGCACACAATTACAGCTGGAAACATTGGTACCGATACTCTTTGTAAAGCAGATGACTCACTACTTATTCACCGTTGTCATGATCTTAGCAGGCAGGCAGAGGTTATTCATGATGCACTTCTGCATTCATTCAAGCAACATGATAATCTCGCCCCCCATGACATTCTTATCGTAAGCCCACGAATTTCTGAACTAGCGCCCCACCTTGAAGCTGTCTTTAGCCGTACACTTACAGACGGTAGTCACAAGATTGAACTGCCACTAGTCATTGCAGATCGAGGAATTCGTGAAGTAAGTGACGGAGCTGAACTCCTTATTGCATTACTCAAACTCATTGGATCACGGTGTTCGGTGGATGATATGTTAGCTGTCGCTACGCATCGTCTAGTCCAGAGTCACTATGGTCTTGATGATAATGCAATGGAAGTTTGGCAACGCTGTATTGAACGCACAAGAATTCGCTGGGGTATTGATGGTCCTCGCCGTAGGCGGGATGGACTTGATCAACCAGATTTAGCAGCACACACATGGTGGCAGGGTCTCGAGAGAATGCTGCTGGGTATATTGCTTCCAGATGGGACACCAGAAGCAGCACTTGGTGGAGTTGTCCCATTAACAGGCGTAGATACTGCAGATATCGAATCGATTGCACCACTTTTGTCTATCGTCCGTGTGATCGATACGTTGGATCGGCTTGTAACCAATGATCAAACCGTTGGTGATTGGTGTGATCATCTTGAGCAATCACTGATACAGCTCATTGGGGATGAAACAGAAGAATTGGAAACAGTAATTTATGAATTCGATCAGTTACGACGAGTTGCAACAGAGACCAAAGTACCATACCACGATATTAAAACGATTCTGATAACAACATTAACAGCTGCAGTTGGTCATCAGCCATTGCGTACAGGAGCAATTACAGCAACTTCTATGATTCCGCTCCGTGCAGTTCCATTTCGTGTGATTTGTGTCGCTGGATTTGATGAAGATGTAGCTGAAATGGCTGCCAGTGATCATGACAATCTTGTTGAGCGGCAGCAGTTGCTCGGTGATAGTGACCCTCGAGTCAATCTTCGTCGTGGTTTTCTCGATTGTGTTGTATCAGCTCAAGACCAATTGATTATTACTTGTACGGGAATGAGCGTTTCAACAAATGCAACCTTACCTTTGGTAACACCGTTGGCTGAATTTATTGATTTTATAGGCCGTCATGGCGTGCCTCTCTGGGAGTGGAATGGTGAACAATTTAGCAATGTTGAGGTGTTTCATCCTCGACATGCGTGTAGCCAGAAGAATTTTCGGGTGAATGAAATACGGCCAGACATCATATGGAGTCACGATCAGAAAGCTTTACATGTTGCAACAGCATTAGGGGAACCGCCTCAGCCAATCGTGGCTGAACCCATGTCTGCTGTACCACGAACACTCATCGAACTCTCATCACTCTCCGCATTTATGTGTGACCCGCTATGGCCATTTGTACGTGAAACATTAGCGATTAATCCTTGGAGGAATGACGACGTTGAGATTCCAGCCACACTTCCACTCATGCTCTCGACTTATGAGCAGCGAGAATTACGGGACAACTACATTCAGGGATATATTACTAGTGATCAGAGTAGGGAGTTTGAAGAGTCGTGGACGCAGGCTGTTCGAGCAGATGGCGATGTCCCAATCTGGGGATTTGGTGAGGCAGTCATAGAAGAAATCACAGGCTTTGCTCAGGCAGTTGTAAAACAGACAGATGAAGACGGGTTGCCACTCATCAAACGACAGGCAGAAAGAGTGCGTGTCGAAGCGAATGACGTGCAGATCTCAGGCACACTGGAGTTCTGTCAGGATGATCCTATGTCACTCATACTGCTTCACCCGGCTGCAAAGAATGCAACACAATTTCGAAGGTCAAAGTATCTTGCATTAGCACAATTACTCGTCGCCATGGTTGCAGGACTACCAGCAAAACGTGCCTATGTGTATAGCCAGCATGAGAAGTGGTCACCTGGTGCAGTAGATGATAAGGGAAAGCCTCGAAAAGCTGTTATGGTCCGTGAAGTAACTCTGGACGACCGTATAAAAAGACAGGATTCCAAGCGTCTCGTTGAAAAGTTATGCAGCCTGTATCAGGAGGCAGCTGTGAGCGCATACAGTAGTTTTGGCAAGACAGCTGCGGACTTCCTTACAGATCAAAAAAAATCGAGAAAGTCATTTTCTTCGTTTGTTACATACGCTTCATATGAAAACAGCCTTGAAGTAGTCGTCCATGGCCGAACCCCTATCTTCGACGATGTTTTTTCAGACGTTGAGAAGCAAAAAGCGTTTTTTAAACCATATATTGCGCTCACACGTTTTAAACCTAGAACGAATATCTACAGCCCAGAATGAAACTTGACCTAACTAGTGATCAAATTCGCACGAGCATGATCGTTGAGGCGAGTGCTGGTACTGGAAAGACGTATGCTGTTGCTGCACTCGTGGCTCGGGAGTTAGCCATCCGTGATGATCTACGGATTGGACATATCCTCATAACGACATTCACGCGAAATGCAGCGATGGAATTACGGCATCGAATTCGAAAGCGTCTGCTTTCGACAGCCTCGGCTCTACGAAGTTCATCTGTCGATGGAGCCGATGCTGTTACAAGTTTTTTATTCGATACCGATGAAATTAACCGATCGAAACGAGCTTTCCGTCTCGAGAGAGCTCTTGTTGAGTTTGACACAGCAACAATTTCAACAATTCACGGTGTTTGCAGTCGTGTACTCCGTACGGCTGGTGTTGATATTGAAACGGTAGTCGATGCTGAAGAGACCGACCGTGTTGTGAATGAAGTTGTAAACGATGCAATCGTTGCTGCAGCTGCGTCCGGTCAACGCTGGGATGAGTCAACCTTGCAATCCCTTCTGACAATTTTGTTAGGAGACCCCTTTATCGAAGCCTGGTTTGATGAGCAGGAAATAGCAGACCCGGTAGTCATTGATCATCTTCATAATTTGAAAGAAATGCTGGCTCAGTGTGTTCATCGTGTGCACAATGCGATGGCAGCTACACCGGATTCGAATGATCTTCTAAGGCGTGCGTATGAACTCGTAGGAGACCCGCAATCTGCGGTGGTAAAACGTTTACAAAAGCGGTTTCTGTTGGCGATTGTTGATGAGGCGCAGGACACCGATAGGCTTCAGTGGGAGTTTTTTACAAGACTTTTCCCCGGAAATGATGATCGTTCATTAGTGAGTGTCGGTGATCCCAAGCAGGCTATTTATAGTTTTCGTGGTGCGGACGTACAGGCGTATGTGAATTTTACGAGAAAAGCCAAGAACCATCGGACGCTTTCCACGAACTGGCGTTCAGATCAACCTCTTCTGGAAAATCTAAACAAGGCATTTTCGCGCGTAAGCTTTGGGGACGGAATTTCCTACAGTGATGTCACGGCGTCAGATAATCACTGGGAGTCGTGTCTTGTGGGTGAGGTACAACCACTTGAGATGATTCATCTAGGGAATACGGATAGTCAGCAATCACTTGTTGGGCCGACCGTTGGAAAAGTCATTCATCTTTTAGAGAAGGTGCAATTGATTCCGCGTGGTGAGACGCCCGCCCGCCGTTTAGAGCCGAATGATATCTGCATTTTGACGCGCACAGGAAGTGTGAGTCGAATGATTGAACGACGGCTGGCTCAGGTTGGTATTCCAGCGGTGAGTGGTGGCACAAGTAGTGTCATGACAGGTCGCATGGCATTTGACCTTCGTCTCATTTTTGAAGCTATTGAAAAGCCAGCCAGTACTGGTCACGTTCGCCGAGCAGCAGCTACATGTTTTTTTGGGTATGACCTATCAGAAAGTGGTCTTTTGGCTGATGCTGTCATGTATCAGGTGCAGGAAGAGTTGATGAAGCTTTCGGCTGTGCTGACGCGTCAGGGCCTTGCTGCTTTTGGTGTGGCAATCGAACAAGAAGTGCCCATGATGCAGCGTATTGCTGCAGGCCCTGATGGTGAACGAAATCTCACAGACTTTCTTCATATCTTTGAAGCAATGGATGCTCTTGGTCCTTCTGGAGGTTGCTCTCCTCATCAGGCTGTTGAAACATTTATCCATTTAGCGAATAAGGATCCAAGACACGATCTTGTGAGTCGACGGATTGAGAGCGATGCTGATGCAGTGCGAGTCCTTACAATGCACGCCGCAAAAGGACTTCAGTTTCCATGTGTTATTGTGGCTGATCTTTGGAAGCCAGCCGCAAAAAACATGCATGCCAAATCTCGGCCTACTGTTTTCTATGCTGAAGACGGGGAACGCAAAGTAGATATTGGTTTCGCTGTTGAGAAGGCTTCAACAACAGCACGCCGGCGACATGAGGAAGCAGAGGATCAAGAGTCAAGACGCCTGCTCTATGTTGCCGCAACTCGAGCAGAGCACTATCTCGGAGTTCTCGTAGCTGATGGAAAAGTACCGAGCATCATCGAGCAGTCATTTTCATTTCCGGATACGGCACTGTACGCGGGTGAACGTCTGGATCAACTGAAACGGACTCTGCGAATAGATACATCTAGAGATGGCATGGAGACTGCCGAGTTACCCCAAGTGATACGCTCCTCACGGCGAATGTCTTTCAGTAGTATCGTTGCTACACGTGGCCGGGAAGACTTTTATAGACCGGAACGTGGTGGATATGACGAGCATGGATCGACCGGTATAAGGCAGTCATCATTATCTACATCCGGTACGACTGCAGGACAACAGGTGATTGATTTGCCAGCAGGCTTGGCAGTTGGCAGAACGGTTCATGAAGTTTTTGAGGACGTAGATGCAACCGTCGCGCCTCTTCAGGAAGAAATACAGCATGTCATAAAAGAGAAAACATCCAATGGATTGCTTCGGCACTACCGTGAGAGCCTCAATACGATGGTGTACGAAACTCTTACAACACCGCTTGGCGGTCCATTTGGTGACTGCCGCTTAACAGATATCCAACCGTCTCAAAGTATGCCTGAGCTAGGTTTTGAAATGGGACTTGGTGGACAGTTGAAAAATATAAGGGTCACTTCGATCGGGAAAATTCTTCAGCAATTTCTAAGTCCTGAGGATCCTCTGGCGAGGTATGCCGGACTACTTTGTAGTCCCGCTTTTGATATACCGGTCGGAGGTCTTCTTACGGGTTCAGTTGATGCCGTTTTGGGTTTGCCGGGCAGTCAATCTGACAATCCTAGACTCGCAATATGCGACTACAAAAGTAATCGATTGCATTCGCTAGGAGTATCGGACCCTCTACAAGCGTATGCACCTGAACGACTTATTGATGCAATGATAGGACATCATTATCCATTACAGGCACTTCTCTATGGAACAGCTCTTTTTCGCATGTTGAGATGGCGTGTGCCTCAAGCAGATCCAGATCAATGTATTGTCGGCATTATTTACGCATTCACTCGTGGGATGAAAGGAGCGCAGACACCGATTGATGACCAAGGCAGAAGATACGGTGTCTTTACGTGGTGCGCACCAGACGGCCTTTGGCAAGCGCTCAGCGACTTGCTTGCTGGGAAAAATGAGGCCGACACATGATGCCACCGGCTTTATTACAGGACTATCGAAAGTTGGGCGTGATCGGTCGTGAAGATATCGCAGCTGCTACGGTACTTGTGGCAATGGCTCAACGAGAGCAGGAAGAACAACCAGATCTTCTTGCCTGGGTTGGTTTTTGTTTGGCGCTTCGAAGTGTACGTGATGGCCACACCTGCGTAGATTTTGACAACATTCAGGAGTGGGCAGGTGGAATTGAAATTGGTGCAGCCGGTGCCCCGGACTGGCCACTACATCCTCAGACGTGGCTCGATTCATTACGGGCTGTCAAATCACTTGTTGGGTCTTCGAGCAGTCGATGTCCCTTCATAATTGATGGACACCTGTTTTATCTCGCCAGAGCACTCTCGGAGGAGCGAGATATTGCAGAAGTTTTAATGCGAGATTCATGTCACCACGTACGTGTTCTTCTTGGTGGGCCAGGCACAGGGAAAACAACAAAAATTGCTCATGATTTGGTTGAGCGATTTTCTGTTCTTCCTGTCGACGGCCCTTGGCCAAGACTGGGCCTTGCTGCACCAACTGGTAAAGCAGCATCTCGTATGACGGATGTACTACGTCAAAGATGCGTAGACGTAGGCGCTTCACCGAGTATCGTTGC
>CAJQGO010000297.1 GCA_905477565.1 uncultured Planctomycetota bacterium | reverse complement strand
CCGTCAAAGCCAACATTTCCAGCAAGTTTTTGCAACTGCCCGTGCCTGGGGCTGTCGTGCGGGCGAGCAACTATCTGGAATGGATTTAATCCACGTGGCCTTTGGTACGGTCCTTGGAGAAGACGGAAAACCCTTCAAGACGCGAGCAGGAGATGCTGTTGGTCTTGAATCTCTGCTTGATGAGGGGGTTCAGCGAGCTTCTTTGATCGTTGGTGAAGGAGAGCAGGCGCGACAGGGCATGGATGACGCCAGGCGGCGTGAAGTAGCCGAAGCCGTTGGGATTGGAGCCATCAAGTACGCAGATTTATCGCAAAATAGAACCACAGACTATGTGTTTAGTTTTGACAAAATGCTTGAATTAAAGGGGAATACTGCGGCGTATATGCAGTATGCGGTAGCACGTGTCGAAGGTATTGTGACTCGAGGAGGTGTTGATCGAGAACTTCTGCGTCATGAAGTTCTTGATGACCCATCTGTCTTGGAGCTATCAGATCCGTTGGAACGAAGATTGGCCCTGACCTCACTTCGGTTTGGCGCTGTGCTCGAGGATGTTGAACTCGACTACCGACCGAACGTAATGACGTCATGGCTTTATGAATTGGCAAGTTGCTTTTCAAGTTTTTATGATGCCCTCTCGGTATTGAAGGCAGAGGGCAATCAACGTACTACACGGCTTGTCTTATGCGACCTCACAGGCCGGACTTTACGGCAGGGGATGGAGTTGCTTGGCATACGCGTGCCCAATCAGATGTGATGCACCCATGGCCTTTTGTTGATAAAAAGAATTTGCAGTTGATTGCTTTCACCAAAGAGAGCTACTGCTCTTGAGCTGTTGTTAAAGGGCATGGCGGACGCAGTTTCACGACGATGCCGGTGGCGACGGCTCAATCTGAGGCTCCACGATCCCTCGAATGCGTCCCCAAAGGAGAACACCCTCAATAATCAACCAAAGCTCGACAGCCAGCATGACCAGCGCTATTGCGACGAGCCCAAAGCTTCCGCCAGAGAGCCATACGTCAATGTTGTAGAACAAAGCCCAGGCCGGTATCGCTAGCATGAAAACCATTGGAAGGCTGGCAATCCAGGTGGGTAACTTGCGGCGTCGAAGGTAGAAGCTCACGACAAGAAGAGAAAGGCCGGCGAGTAACTGGTTTGTCGCCCCGAAGAGGGGCCACAGGATGAGTCCGCCTGTCCCTATTGTCTCCAGCGACCAGCTTTTTCCTGGTGCCGGAACCATCGCAAGTCCAAAAGCAGTCGTGACAGCAAAGAGCGTTGCGCCATGGGCTGTTGTTAGCCAGCTAAGAGGCTGGGTTACCAGTGATGCCGAACCCTGTGCCTTTATTGATGCGGGAACCCCGTTTAGAAGAGTATGGGCTAATTCTTGTACAACATAACGCTGGAGTCGTGTGGCTGTATCAAGTGTCGTGCCGGCGAAACTTGCAACGAGTACACCAATGATCGCGCGCGACATCGTTGCATGAATGCCGAGTGATTCGAGGAAGTTTCCCGAGCCAACTACAAATGCTGCAATGGCTTTGCCACCGGTGACACCCTTCCAGTCAGCGTATAAGACCTGCCAAAGTTCTGTGCCAGACAGGCCCGGGTACTCTTCTGGCCAACCAAGGCCAATGCCACCACCTACGGCAACAATGACCAAAACAGCAAGAAATCCCTCAAGTAGCATCGAGCCGTAACCCACAACTCGTGCGTCAGTTTCGCACCGGAGTTGCTTGCTTGAGGTTCCAGAGCTCACAAGGCAATGAAAGCCACTCACAGCGCCACAGCCTATGGTCACAAAAAGAAATGGAAATATTGGTGGGGCGTTGTGTGGATGCAAGTCAAGAAAAGGAGCGAACATTGTCAGAGCAGGCGGCGGTACGACTGAAGAAATTAAACTCGAGCCGAAAAGGGCAGTGACAATCAGTCCCAAAACAACCAAGCCAAGGCTTGAGATCAATTGCAAGCTGTTGATGAAGTCTCTCGGTTGCAGAAGTACCCAGACTGGAAGAACGCTCGCGACGTAACAATACGACAACAGGATTGCCACCCAAAGCCAAATCGGCCATGCCGCGATGAAGAAGTTCATGTCTTGAATAGCGGCACCCAACGAACCGCCTGTCCAGGTGGTACCGGGACAGCCTGCCCCAAGCCAAACAGTCGCGTACATGCATGCTAAAGCGACGAGGCTGGGTCCTCGCAGGCTACGACCCTGTCGATGAACCCGGGTGCCGATCAGGATGGCGATGGGAATCTGAAGGAAAACCGGTAAAATGGCCTCAGGGAACTGGACGAAAACGTTCGCAATAACCCAGCCAAAAATCGCTAATACAACCCAGAGCGCAAAGAGAAGAAGGATGAGGAAGAGTAGTCGGACGCGGGGGTTAAGAAGTCGCCCTGCAATCTCCCCAATCGTCATTCCACGATTTCGAAGGCTCACAACAAGAACTGCCATGTCGTGCATGCCTCCAATGAAGATTGATCCGAGAATGACCCATAGAAGCGCTGGCCCCCAGCCCCACATAATCGCCAGTGCAGGGCCCACAATTGGACCAGTCCCGGCAATGCTTGTGAAGTGATGCCCGAAGACAATTGGGGTTGGCGTTGGTACAAAGTCGTGCTC
>CAJQGO010000296.1 GCA_905477565.1 uncultured Planctomycetota bacterium | reverse complement strand
TTGATTAATCAATACATTCGAAGAGGATTGAGATTATGAACTCCAACCATCTATTTCGAGATTTTTCAAGGCGAGAACTGCTCAAGCGTTCTGGCCTTGGTGTCGGTTGGATGGCTGCTTCAACAGTTCTTCAAGAGAGTCTTCATGCGAATCCGTCGACTCTGAATCAACATAATCCAGTTACGCTTGCAGCGCGTCACCCACACTTTCCTGCGCGTGCAAAAGCAGTCATTCATATTTTTGCGAATGGTGGACCAAGTCATATAGATACATTTGATCCCAAGCCGAAACTTGAAGAATATGCTGGCCGTGAAATCCCTGGGTCATTGAAAACAGAGCGACGAACAGGGGCAGCGTTGCCGTCACCGTTTCAGTTTCAACAACATGGAGAAAGTGGACTGCCGGTGAGTGAACTTTTCCCATCGGTGGCCCGGCACGCTGATCGATTACTTGTTGTTCGATCAATGCACGCAGACGTGCCCAATCACGAGCCTTCGTTGCTACTTATGAATTGTGGTGATGGGAGACTTGTCCGTCCCTCAGCAGGGGCCTGGGTGACATACGGTCTAGGGACAGAAAACCAAAACCTTCCAGGCTTTGTTGCAATGTGTCCAGGTGGCTATCCAATATCTGGTCCAGCAAATTGGCGGAGTGCATTTCTGCCAGGTGTGTTTCAGGGGACGTACATAGATACAAAAAAGAAAAAAGTCGACGAACTGGTTGAGTGCATTCGTCACCCGGTGCTAGATGAAAAAGTGCAGCGGGAGCAATTTGAGTTGATGACAGCCCTTGATCGGAAACATCTTGAACAAAGAAAGAATGACGCTGCGATGGAGTCGAGGATCGCCAGTATGGAACTTGCTTGGCGAATGCAGTTTGAAGCAGGAGAGGCATTCGACGTTACCGAAGAGCCAAAACATATTCTTGAGCGATATGGGGACACACCGCATGGTCGCCAACTACTTATTGCAAGGCGGCTTGTTGAACGTGGTGTCCGCTACGTTCAGGTTTGGCATGGAAAAGATCAACCATGGGACAGCCACCAGGAAATCGAAAAAAATCATCGGAAGCTTGCTGGTGAAGCCGATAAGCCAATTGGTGCATTACTTGATGATTTAGTTGGCCTCGGCCTACTCGATAGCACATTAGTGCTATGGGGTGGTGAGTTTGGTCGCACACCAACCGTTGAACTGCCCAATGATGCCGGAACAAAAACTGCCACAGGACGAGATCATAATCACCACGGATTCACAGTTTGGATGGCGGGAGGTGGTGTCAAAGGCGGTGAGGCATATGGTGCGACAGATGAGTTTGGTTTTCAAGCAGTCGAAGACCCCGTTCACGTCCATGATCTTCAGGCGACAATGTTGCATCTGCTAGGACTTGATCATAAGAAATTGACGTATCGTCATAGCGGTCGCGATTTTCGCCTCACGGATGTTCATGGTCGCGTCATCCATGATTGGCTAGCGTGAGAGTCAATCGATCGTATCTTGTGACGATTTCAGACTGTATTGAGAAAGCTTTTCACGGGCCAAATTGGCCCAGGGGCTTTCGGGTGCCAGTGAAAGAAATCGAAGAAGATGGTGTTCAGCTTTCTTCTCACACCCGGCCTCCATATGAATTCCTGCGAGGTGCCAGTGCGCATCAGCATATTCAGGTTGTTGCTTGAGGACGCCTTCAAGAGCGGCGGTTGCCAATTCCACATCGCCCTGTTCAGCAAGAACGCACGCTAGGCTGGCGCGGGCTTCCAGATGATCTTCGTCAAGTTCAATAACCGTATAATAGCGTTCTCTCGCTGCGGCCAGATCACCTGCTCGGTATAAGGTTTCTGCCAGCATGAAGGTAACCGATGCACAAGGGCCATCTGCTTGAAGTACGGCACGTAAAGCTTCAGAAGCCTCAATGAAATTGCCTGCTGCCTCAAGATCAGCCGCAATGTCGAGAAGTTCTGCTGAAGAAGGGATGTCCGAGGTGTACTCGTCTTGGAATTCAATGACAACCTCTGGATGAAAAGTGTCAAGGAATGGAGTAAGTGAGAGCGTTTCGGGTTGCTCGGCCATCTTGGATGACTCATGGCCCATATCGGCATTGATGCCACAGGCATAAAAATCTAACTGCATCTGCCCACCAGCAGACAGAAGGTGATCATCACGACGAAGACTGAGTCTATGGCCATCAACAACAATCCGATTAATTACTTCAGCAACGCGGGATTCATCACCCTCTGTAAAAAGATGTATTTTGTGACTCAGCTCTCGAAGTGATAAACCTGAGCAAAGCAGTCGTGACAGGTCCTTTGCGACGACTAACATCGAGTAGTCATACCAGTCAATTGAGCCGGATGACCGCGTGGCATGAATCAATTTGTTTCGACGCCAGTGGCGGATAGTTGCTTGGCTGACATCAAGAACATCCGCCATCATTGCTACGGTATAAAGCCGAGTGACTGCGACCGAATCCTCAGGAAAGAGTTCAAATGACTGAGAGTCATTGACTACGGGCCCGGGCAAACAAGATGTTTGTTCGACATCTGTTCCTGATGGTTTCATATTCAGTAGTTTTCAACGAGTTTGAAGAAAAAGTGAGTTTCTCGTGTGGTTTGTTCTACCTCACAGGCACTGAAGCAATCCAGCCCTCAAGGGTATCAAGATTACGCGGGAGTCCAAAGTTTCGCTGTAAGGCTGCATGTCCAGCCTGCAGGCTACAGAGAACTGCATCAAGAAGGTCACCCCGAGCATCAGCGATAATACGTTGCCTCCACCTACGATTCGCCTCAAAGCGTATCGAGAGTCCTGCTTCGCCAGCTGAAACAGCATCAAGAATAAGTTTTCTACGATCCTTTCGTTCGCGTGTCTGTTTTGGCGGAGAGTCGCTCTTGTATGAACCCCGAACGATCTTGCGTGCTGTGAATCCGGGATACGCCTCGAGAGCTATGCGTTTGATGTGACTTCTTTTGCGAGGATAGCGATGTGCTGGAAATGCGAGGTCGGCCTCAAGCATCCGTGTCATGCCTGCGTGCATCATCCATGCAACTGGTGGATTCGTCCATCTCATTGCGGGGCTCGACCCTGCTGGCTTGTCAGCCTTCCTCCAGGCAAATTTATTTCCAGATGGACGAGCATTACACCAGTTACGAAACGTGTTTCTGAGATAGTC
>CAJQGO010000295.1 GCA_905477565.1 uncultured Planctomycetota bacterium | reverse complement strand
GGTACAAGGACCCATCGTTGCTGACGATTCAACCAATGACCATGATGGAAACCGTGAACTGCTCCATTTTTCAAAAGAGCAGAACGACGCGGATCGCTCCTTGGCAATTTCTGTAATTCGTCCAATGAACGCTGGCTCTTTGCAGCAATTCGGTCAGCACAAAAGGCAGCTGCCCAAGAGGCTGCTGAAGTATCCGCAATGGCTGCCCGAGCATGGATTCCGCGAGCGGCTAACGTCCAAACTACTGTACGAAGAAGTGACGACTCACCACCAAAAAAGCGAGCTGTATCAGAAATATCAACTTGTAGACTCCTGGCAGAAGAAACGCTTTGTCTTCTTGTCTTCCCGTGATCCGCACCACGAATAATCTCCGGACCAATTGCAACAAGTGGAGAAAATCTGTGACACCAGCGACCCATCGACTCAAGTACACGAATATCTCCAGCACTATCTTCCGGAATAACACGCGCCACACGAGAAGCCCGTTGGCCATACACCGAAGCGAGTACCGCCAATGCTTCTGACAATGAAAAGCCTGGCTGAATAACTAGCTGAGATTTCTTGCGATTCGTAGGCGGCACAACCCAAGCCCAAGATACAACTGACAGAACACCACGTGCATTCTGTCGACAAACAAAAACAGGGAGCTCACGAAAGCCTGGCTGCTGGAGCAACTGCCGCTGCACAGGCCAACGAGGGAGTGATATTGTCATGATGCGCAACGTATTTTTTCCTGACATGCTGGGTGCTCCGTTGTCTCATGAAAACCAACGTGTTCTTTCCCTCTAGCAAGATCAAGAACACACTCCACCGAGGGTTCAGGCACGGTAGTCGCTGCGTCCCATTGACCACCAACTTGCATCAGCGTGAAGGCGCGAGAATGAATCCAGCGACCTGAGGATGGTTGATACACTCCTGGACCACACGTCTTGCACGATGCTGCATACTGACATCTGCTTTGAAGAGCAGGGGACGGCTCCACTTGAATTCGTGCTTCTGCCCATGTTGGCTCACGACGGGCATGGAATGGTCGCACGAGCAGCCCTACAGCACCACTTGACTTTGCAGCCATTTGCCATCGACGCATTACTGTAGATGAAACATTTTTGGGCCATCCAACCACTGCTGCAATGCTTGGGCAACGCAGGAGCTGATCTATTGACCAGAATTCATCAGCTTCATTCGCAGGATATACAATGTAAAGCAGGTGTTCTTCTCTACCAGTTATTACATTCCCCCTGCTATGACGATTACGAATTGGTGAAGAATCTTTTACTGAAGTAACTTGTACTGACTGTTCTAGCCAAGGCATGACAGATGGTGGATAAAAACTTCTGCCACGATCCACAAGCACCACAGGACGACATCCAGTTAATGCATTCGTATTCTGCAAGTGCATAGCCACGGCTAGAGCGAACGTTGTTGCCCCAGAAGCTGACTCCACACTCTTATCGTCGGACTCAAGCCATTCCATAAGAGTGCCCAGCCGCACCCCTCTATATCTCAGAAGGCGGTCGAGTGATGGCAGTCCACTACTCACGACCGTTGGGCCGGCTCCCTCTTCAATGCATCCCTGCAATGATGAACCTTCTGAAACCATGCGAGAAAGTTTCTGCAACTGCGCATGACCAGCCATCTGGTGAAGTTCCGTACACGGAGAATGTGGGGGGATATGCTTCGTCACAACGCAAAACCGGCAAAAGTAAATAATGTACTGATGTACAGTATTATATCCTATCGGCACCGTCAAGACTGCAATTCAGCACACCTTTATCTGCGTATAATCGATGACTCTTCAACTCTCACCTGCGAGTAGTACCTATGCAAACTCAGCAAACACGTCGCCGTCAGACTGCACTTGCGAAACTTTCTTGTCTCCTCATACTCGGATGCATCCCGCTCCTTTTTACTCCCACATCAACGAAACTTTCCGCCGAAGAATTCACCAAATTCCAGCAAGCCGACTCTCCTGCTGTTTCCAAGGCACTCGGTGTCACGCCAAAACACTACCGCCAGCTTGAGCCGTCGCTGTATTACCTGTCGCAACGATATTCTGACAGTTTGAGTGGGCTCTCCTCAGCACAACGACACGCTCGGCTTGTTGCTCTTGCACAATTTATTGACATGAAAAGAACTGCTGTTGCAGATGCTCCAGTCATTGGGCCCGGTTGTAACTTAATTGGGTTACTCGATCCTGATCATGGCCTTGACCCCAAAGAGATTTCATCGCTTGCTGCAGCCTATGATTGCACTTCCACGATTTTTAAAAAGACCAGTCCTTCAGAAACCCTTGAAGAAGTTGGCGATACATTCCTTCAGTCAGTTGCTGCTGCTGTTGAGTCACAAAACATACCGACAACCATAATTGTTCTGGGGCATGGGCTGCCGAAAGAAATCCAGAGCTACCATATACCAGTTGATCGCCTTGCAAAAACACTTCTAACTGCTGCGGCACACACAAACGACTCTTCTAGTATCGACCTCGGCCATCTGAAAATCATATGTGACGACTGCTACAGTGCCGACTTCATGATTAACCTTGCCACAACAATAATCGACTCCTGCCGAGCACAGTCCCTTCATTTGAAACAATTGCCGACACTCATTGCTGGCACAAATCGCGATTGCGTTGGTCATGCTGATGTTGGACAGAAATTCGTGCCACACTTCTGGCGAGATGTTATTGAACTTTTTTATATCCGAAAGCCGCGCCCAACAAAAATTACCTTGGGGGACTTTTTTGAAAAAGTTGACAACATGATGTTTGGTTATGGAAGAAGACCAATCATCCAAGGATCTCGTGTTATTGGCTACCGACTCATCGATCCAGAAATGGTCCAAGACCCAGTTGTATTTGTCCCTCTGAGTAACGCTGATCTTGATGCACTAAGAAAAGCACTTGGGCTACAGAAAGAGGCCACGTGTGATCCCTTCTTAGATATCGGTTAGGCAGCGAACATTCTAACCCTTTTAACAATGTATCCGTTTCGCTTGAGTCATTCGGTACTTCGACCAATTTTGAAAAGTCGATACATTGGCAAATGACGATACGGAACCTGGAGCGTTAGCATTGATAGGCTCGTAACGTATAGTCTGCCGCCCGTATTTCCATGAGGAACGCCATCTGGCTTCCAACTACCCTTGAACTCACCGTCTTTTTCTTGCGTGCGAATAAGATGCTCCCGCATGCGATGATTCC
>CAJQGO010000294.1 GCA_905477565.1 uncultured Planctomycetota bacterium | reverse complement strand
GTCCGTTCAATTGATGAGGCCATTGAGCACATCAACCGATTCGGCTCTCGACACACTGACGCAATAGTAAGTTCCGAGGAATCTGCTATTGAGAGATTTGCTGCTCGGGTTGATACCGCAGTAGTACTCGTCAACGCAAGCACTCGATTCAATGATGGTGGTGAACTTGGGCTTGGTGCAGAAATTGGAATTTCAACAGATAAACTTCATGCACGTGGCCCATGCGGCCCAAGAGAATTGACCACGTATAAATATGTTGTCATGGGAAATGGACAGACCAAAGGTTCGTGATGAAAAATAATGGGAGCATTCAATGAGCGAAGAACACCGAGCAATACCGAGGCATTGGCTACGCGCCGCCGCCTTCGTTCTTATTGCGACAACTTTTTCAATAGTTCTCTTTGCTCAAGGACCTCCGCGCATGCGGAAACATAGAGTTTCTGAGGCGAAGACCCTGGCACTCGTTCCAGCAAACAAGAAACCTCCTGCAACAAACCGTGTTCGAGTAACTGAGAAAGATGGCTTTCGGATTATTGAGTCAAATGACATTCCTAACCACACCGTCGGAGAATTTCCAAACAGAGGCAATCCTAACGCCATTGCTGCTCAGAACTGGACAATTAAAATTCCGCTACAACCAACTCCAAACGATACGCTAACTCCACTCCATCAGAGCGCTAGCCACGGTCCACCGAACATGCCCTTTGGCATTGGTATCAACGGCGTACTTTTCGAGCCTGGCACGGCCGAGTTCTGGATGGGTGATCGAAACGCTGACTGGAACTACGAGGCACTCGGAGGAGCGGTTGGTCTCGGGCTTGATTCAAATCATGCTCATGTTCAGCCCGGTGGCATCTATCACTACCATGGCCTTCCTACCGGCCTGCTCGAAGAGCTTGATTTCATTGCAGGTAAAGATGACCAGGACAGGCATTCACCACTCATAGGCTGGGCAGCCGACGGATTTCCCGTGTATTACGCCTTTGGCTACAAACAAGCAGACGACCCGAAAAGTGGCATTGTAAAACTCTCAACTAGTTTCCGATTAAAAAAAGGGGAACGACCAAGTGGAAGTGCGGGGCCAGGTGGTCGATATGACGGTGCCTTTATCCAGGATTATGAATTTGTCGTAGGCACTGGTGATCTCGATGAGTGCAATGGAAGATTTTGTGTCACACCTGATTTTCCTGAGGGGACATATGCGTACTTTCTCACAGACGCCTGGCCTGTTATTCCCCGCGGTTTTCGTGGAACTCCTGTCTTGCTTAAAGAAAGAAGGCATGGAATACATCCAAGGCGTCCTCGTTGACACACATGAAATGATCTGAACCGTTGCCTATACAAACTTATAAACCGAATCGATTACGTACAACTTGTGGCACGCCAATGTCAACAATTTGAATTCTGCCTGTATAAATCTCTGCACCATTCGTCTTAAAACCCTGCTTCGATGCAACAAAGGTCAGCGTCTCATTCGCGCAAACACAGGGTCCACATGGCACTCCACGATCACAATCAAAACCTGAAGGCACATCGATAGAAATAACACGGGGCCGAGGGTTGATTTTCATTCGCCCTAAAATCGATTCGATTGCAACTTTTGAATCACCTCTTGCGGCATCCGTTGCACCTGTTCCAAGAATTGCATCGATTACGCATGTCGCTGACAACAATTCATTCTGCCACTGTTCTGTAACAGCCCCGGCGAGACATACCTGGTTTATGCCTGATCGATTAATAATTTCAAGATTCGTCAACGAATCTCCCCTGAAGCGTTGTGGTGGCGATGCGAGCACCACCCGAACTTTTGCTCCAGCAAGTTCAAGATATCGTGCAATGACTAACCCATCTCCACCATTATTTCCGGGGCCTACCACCACAACCACATTCTGGTCTGAAATTGAATCAAATAGACGTACGATGGCTTCACTCGCATTGCGGCCAGCATTTTCCATGAGAACAATACCCGGGAGGGAATATTCATCCATTGCTACCGCGTCTACCTCACGCACTCTGGCGCGACTCAATGCCAGCATATGATTATCTCCAAAAGGCCATTTCTTCTTCCAAACACCATTTTTGTACCTTCGAAAGCATAACCGGGGCCACGAAATTGTGTGTTTTGCGGTAGTCGAACCATACTGGTTTTCGCGGCAGTTTGTGCTGCTATGATCAGGAACGGTGTAACCGCTTTCAAGGTTTCCACCGTTCGACAATCCAAATCGAAAAGGAGTTTTGGTGTGGCACAAGCAGCCCTTGCACTCGAAGACGGAACATTTTTTTTGGGTGAGGCTTTTGGTCACCGAGGCACGGTGACTGGAGAAGTCTGTTTTAATACCTCAATGACCGGGTATCAGGAAATACTTACTGACCCAAGCTATCGCGGACAGATTCTTACCATGACTGCCCCGCAGATCGGAAACTATGGGATCAACCCTCACGATGTAGAGAGCAGTCATCTTCAAATGGCCGGTTTCGTCGTCAGAGAAGCCAGCCGAATGGCAAGTAACTTTACCGCAACCGGCACGCTTGATGATTACTTGAAGGCTGCCGGTGTTGTGGGCATAAGCGGCATCGACACACGAGCTCTTGTTCGCCAAATCCGAATTCAAGGAGCAATGACTGGTGTTGTTTCAAGTGAAATTCTTCAGGAAGAGAAACTCGTGCAAATGGCCCGGGAAGCACCAAAACTCGTTGGTCGAGATCTTGTGCAAGAAGTCATGCCTTCTGAAATGACTCAATGGGATGAACCACTCGCATCTGATGGCATACCACTTCGCCAACCAACGGAGGGTGGAGAATTTCCACCCGATCCGCACCATACTGGAGAAAAACATGTTGTTGCACTTGATTACGGGATGAAATGGAACATCGCAAGGCACCTTGTTTCACAGGGCTGTAAGGTCACTGTCCTACCGGGCAATACCACTGCAAATGAGGTGCTTCAATTGAAGCCAGATGGAGTTTTCTTGAGCAATGGACCGGGGGATCCTGAGGTGGTTGATTACGGAGTATCTACAGTCCGTGATTTAGTTGGAAAAGTACCAATCTTTGGCATATGCCTAGGACACCAATTATTGGCCCAGGCATGTGGTGCAAAGACATTTAAACTCAAGTTTGGTCATCGGGGAGCCAACCAACCTGTTCTTGAT
>CAJQGO010000293.1 GCA_905477565.1 uncultured Planctomycetota bacterium | reverse complement strand
GATCGGGCGAGATATTGCACTCGCGGATGTGACTGGCGGTCGTCTTCATGTAATGCATGTTTCAACAGCTCAGGGCGTCAGTCTCATCCGAGAGGCAAAAGCACGCGGCGTTCGGGTCACGGCGGAAGCCTGCCCACACCATTTTACGCTGACGGATGAATCTCTTCGAGGGTTCGATTCAAACTTCAAAATGAGTCCGCCGCTGCGAACAGCAAAAGATGTCGAAGGAATTCTTGTAGGGCTTGCTGATGGCACAATTGATTGTATTGCAACAGATCACGCTCCACACGCACCGGAAAAAAAGTTACTGGAACTAGATAGAGCGCCATTTGGCATTCTTGGGCTGGAAACAGCAGTTGGCCTCTCTGTGACACGGCTGATTGAGTCCGGTCGTATTGATTGGCCACGATTTGTTGAAGCCATTAGTCTACTGCCGTCGAGAATTCTAGGTATTAATCGAGGTACTCTCAGGCCAGGGGCCATTGCTGATGTGACGATTATCGATCCATCTCGTGAATGGCAAGTAGATGTCAATTCTTTTTCATCAAAAAGTGTGAATTCACCATTTCATGAATGGACGCTACGCGGACGAGCTGTTGCGACAATTGTTCACGGAAAAGTGAAATATCGCCTCTCCAGCTAGTTGTAGAGCAATGATCATTATTGACGGATACAACCTACTTCATGCCTCGGGTGTGTTTGGTGATGCGCGAGGGCCACATGGATTCGAGCAGTCTCGTCGAGCTCTTCTTGACCACCTTTCAGAGTTACTTGGGGCTGAGGCAGAGCAAACAATTGTTGTTTTCGATGCAGCTGATGCCCCCGATGGCCTTCCTGCAAGATACGTTCACGGATCCATCCGGGTGTGGTTCGCTCGGGAATATCCAGATGCAGATTCATTAATCGAGGAAATGGTCGAGGAGGAATCACCATCGGGCCTCGTTGTCGTGTCCAGTGATAGGCGAGTGCAGGCAGCAGCACGCCGTCGGCGAGCGATTGCTGTTGATAGCAATGAATGGCTCACAGGGAAGCGGCGGGCGATGAACGAATGCGTTCGACAGAAAGAAACAAAGCCGACGGCGCCGGGGCCAGGAGACGTTGAAGCATGGAAGCGATATTTTGGTCTTTAGCCAGTTAATTCTGGATTCAATCAGCCTTGCCCCATCGAGCAAATTTACGATCAAGGGTAGATCGTTCAATGCCCAAGAGTTTCGCAGCTTTTGTTTTGTTGCCGCCGGTACACTCAAGTGTTGCCAGTATGTGACGTTTTTCAATAGTGGCTAACGTTTCTGGTGTAAATTTGTTGCCCGCGGTTTCTATCCGACCGGTATCGCCCGGGGAGGCAAGAGTGCTCAGGGCAAGGTCGGGAACATCAATGATCTTGTTCGAACTCAGGACGACGGCACGTTCGATGCAGTTTCGTAATTCACGAATGTTTCCAGGCCAATGGTATTCCTGCATTGCACTAATGGCTGCAGGACTGAGCCCCTCAATTTTTCGACCGGTCTCTCGACTGAATACGTCTACAAAGTGATTTGCAAGCAATTCGATATCTTCTTGTCGCTTTCTCAGTGGAGGCACTGCAATTTCGACGACACGCAGTCGAAAGTAAAGGTCTCGTCGGAATCCACCGTTTGCAACAGCATCTTCAAGATGACGATTTGTAGCAGCTATGACTCGTACGTCCACCTTAAGCCGGGTGCTGCCCCCCACTCGTTCAAATGCATGCCCCTCAAGCACTCGCAGAAATTTTGCCTGGATGGTGGGGCTCATTTCACCGATCTCATCGAGAAAGAGTGTTCCGTTATCAGCAAGTTCGAATTTCCCCGCCTTTTTATCAGTCGCGCCAGTGAACGCCCCTTTTTCGTGGCCAAACAGTTCGCTCTCTAGGAGTGTCTCTGACAGAGCGGCACAATTCAGGCAGACGAAAGGACCACTGTTGCGATCGCTGGCATCGTGAATGGCTTGTGCGACTAATTCCTTTCCGGCGCCACTTTCACCTCGAATAAGGACTGTGGCTTTTGTACTCGCAACACGCTCAACCTGTGTTGTGATCGTTGCAAGGGCAGGGCTCTCACCAACCATACGTGTTTTTTCACCGAGCCGCTCTTTGAGCAGTTTGTTTTCACAAGCTGCCGTCGCAAGCCGGGTCGAAAGCGTTTCCCGAGCTTCAAGATTTGTGTAAACCTGACCTATGGCGTCGCAGACAGCAATCACAAACTCAAGGTCATCAGGAGATTTTTCATCACTACTAGGTTCACTACTAAGATAGATTGCCCCAACAGGTTTTCCATGCACACGTATGGGGGCGGCTATGGTTATTGCTGGTGGTTGCCCACCAACCGTCTCTGGCCCTGCCAAGATTGCTTCATCTGTTGCAAGGGCTGCCTCAACCAGGTTTGTTGGAATGTCATCAATGCGAAGGTCTGAAGGTACTGCTGCAACGCCGTATAAGTCATTTACAGTCATTCTCTCTTCGTGAATGGCCTCAGGCGTTGGTAGCAAAACCATTCCCTTGCTTGCATTCGATCCAAGCATGGCAGACTCGAGAGCGCGGTTTGCAGCAGATGATACTTCTGTGGCACGACCTAGCGTAAATGCAAGTCGACACAGTTCTGCAGCTGCCTGCCCTACTTTTGGAGCAGTTCGGGCTGATTCACGTATGTCATCAAGTAAACGACTACGGTTTCGACGATAGCGAATCGTTGAATGCCACTCTGCAATTTCGGTAGACATTTCGCCGGTTATGCCAGTGCCATCGGTGTCATTTTCGTTTGCTTCAGATAATGATGGAGGAGGCCCCTCACTGAAAAGGATCGTAATCGATCCGATCTGAATGGTGTCACCATCAATGAGCGTATGTTCTGATGTAATTTCGTTGGCACCGACCGTTGTGCCGTTTCGACTTTTCAGGTCTTGGATGACCCATTTCCCGTCCTTGTTAACCCGTATCTCGGCATGATTTCGGCTTGCCCGCTCGTCATGGAGCACAATGGTATTTCCAGGCGCACGACCAAGGCTGAGGACGTCTCCGGGAGTGAGTGGAGTAAGCATCGGCCCATTGGCAGGATCCCGAACAAGGACATGAGCATCGGCAAGTGGAGTAGATTTGTCGTTATTCATGCTTACATCATGGCCAATCGGGGCTCTCCTTGCGAGTTACCCTCACAAGCATTAATCAAAACCGAATCCAAAGGTCATCGCAATGTAAGCCCTAATTTAGCAGGAAAAAGTCTAGGAATTTATGAAAACATGAAAGAATAGTCCTTTCGAGCCACTTTTGCTTC
>CAJQGO010000292.1 GCA_905477565.1 uncultured Planctomycetota bacterium | reverse complement strand
CATTCTACGGCATTGTCATCGATAGAGACATGTCTCACGTGCCTTCTTATCGCTGCGCCAACGTTTTTGTTTGCCTCTTGGTGGCACAAAGTCCGATACTTTATGGAGAAGTGGTCGGGATTTTATCACTTCTGCCATCATGTACATAATCAATCCCGTAAGGAAGGAAACCGACTTCGTGTCGACTGCTGGAAAACAAAAGTCACTCGATGATGTTCTGCACGAATTTTCCCAGCATCGACTGCTCATGCAGGAAGAGCTTCAGAAAATTATTGTCGGTCAAGACGAAGTGATCGAGCAATTATTTGCTGCGATCTTCACACGCGGCCACTGCTTGCTTGAGGGAGTGCCGGGTTTGGCGAAAACCCTCATGGTATCGACGGTAGCAAGAATTCTGGATGTTGATTTTAAACGTGTCCAGTTTACGCCTGATTTGATGCCGTCAGATATCACAGGGACAAACGTGCTCGACGAAGATGAGTCAGGGCGTCGTAATTTTAGGTTTGTAGAGGGTCCTATATTCACGAATGTTTTGCTCGCTGATGAAATCAATCGTACGCCGCCGAAAACTCAGGCGGCTCTGCTTCAGGCGATGCAAGAGCGAGAAGTTTCGGTTGGTCAAGAAACATACTCGTTACCAGATCCATTTTTTACGATTGCGACACAAAATCCAGTTGAGCAGGAGGGAACATACCCACTACCCGAAGCGCAGCTTGATCGATTCATGTTCAATATAAAAGTTGGATACCCAAGCGCAGATGAGGAAGAGCGGATCTTGATGGCGACGACTCGACCAGAGCGTCCTGAAGTACGAAAAGTACTTTCCGGTAGAGCGATTACAAATATTCAAAAACTCGTTGCTGGTGTTGCTGTTAGTGAGTACATCATTAAGTACGTTGCGACGCTCGTCCGTTCAACTCGCCCAAAAGATCATGAGTCGCCTAAATACGTTAAAGAGTTAGTCGACTGGGGGGCAGGCCCACGTGCTGGTCAATTCTTGATACAAGGTGGAAAAGCAATGGCGGCCATGGATGGGCGGTTCAGCGTGTCCATCGAGGACATCCGCCGGATTGCCGTGCCAGTGCTCCGGCATCGAATATCAACAAACTTTCAGGCTCAAGCAGAAGGCCTTACGAGTGAATCACTTGTTCAGAGATTGCTGCGAGAAGTTCCGGAACCCTCGGTTCCTCCGTTGGTGAAATGAGTGCTGCATGTCGCGCGCAGTAGAAGAATATCTCAAGCCGGATGTGGTGCAGCAGATTGCAAGGCTTGATCTGCGTGCCAAGTTTATTGTGAAAGGTTTTCTACAGGGCCTTCACGCGAGTCCGTTTCAAGGCTTTTCTGTCGAGTTCAGCGAGCATCGGCGGTATGCGGCCGGTGATGATCCGAAAGATATCGATTGGCTTGTCTACGCAAAGACCGATAAGCACTACATAAAAAAATACGAAGCCGAGACAAACATTACAGGATATCTCGTAGTCGATACGAGTGGGTCGATGGGGTACACCTACAGGCAACAATTTACAAAACTGGACTACGCGATATCGCTAGCCTCAGCACTTTGTTGGCTAATGGTTCACCAGCAAGATCCTTGTGGATTAATGGTTTTTGGTGAGAAAATTACAGCGAGTCTGCCGGCACGGTCAAGGCGTAGCCAGATTTCAGAAGTCCTCTCCCTTTTGTCAAAGACTGAAGCTGTCGGTACGTCTGAAATTTCTGCCAGTTTATTGCAGATCGGAGCAATGCTTCGTCATCGTTCGCTGTTGATGGTTTTTAGTGACTTGCTCGCGGAACCAGCAGCAATTCGTGATGCGCTACTTCGGCTTCGTCATCGAAATCATGACATCATATTATTTCATGTACTTGATGAAGCAGAAGTACGGTTTCCTTTTCAGGGAATGGTAGAACTTACAGATCCAGAAAGTAGCCAGAGCATGGTTGTTGATGCCGATGCTGCTCGTCGAGACTATGTGACTGGTGTCGATGACTTTCGAGAACACTATAAGCAGGTTTGTCAGCAAGCGGGTATCGATTATGTGCCTCTTGATACAAGCATGCCGTTCGATGCTGCTCTCATGGAGTACTTAATTAATCGTCAGCAGCGAGCCTAGGTAAACACGCCCATTCTTCAGCGAGTACTATTGATATTATGGGCCTTTCTTTCCTGAACATTGTGTTGCTAAGTGGGATGGCGGTTGTCGCGATTCCTGTGCTGCTGCATCTTCTTATGCGACGCAAGCCCGTGCCCCACCGATTCCCGGCGCTCCGGTTTCTACAGGCTCGATCACACATGAAAAAGCGGCGGTTGAAACTGCAGCACTTGCTTCTCTTGCTGGTACGTGTTCTTGCTCTTTGTATTCTGGTTCTGGCACTTTCTCGACCGGTTCTTCGGGGTACCGGCTGGATTGTTGACCAGGAAGGACCAGTTGCTGTTGCATGTGTAGTGGATACCGCACCGCGCATGTTGTTGCGACAAGAAAACCGTACGAGACTCGATGAGGTTCGAGATATTGCTTCAAATATTTTTGAAAACCTTCCGCCTGAGAGTAAAATTGCGATTATTGACACTGGTGACGGAGGAGCAAATTTTTCAGCATCGGCAGCAGTTGCAGCAAATAGGATTGAACGACTGACAGCCGCCGCTTCCTCGGTCAATGTGGCTACAGCGATGAATGATGCTGTGCGTCTGCTAGAGAGCTCAGACATAGAGCGTAGAGAGCTTTATGTGTTTACAGACCTGTCCCATGGTGGTTGGGAGCAGCCTGTGAAATCTGATTGGGATGCACTTCATCCGAGTGTCAATCTTGTTTTTATTGATGTCTCAGCAACGCATCCTCAGGATTTTATTCTTGAAAGTCTTGAACTTTCTGCTGAACGTCTCACTGTCGGTAGTCCGCTGAATGTATCAGTCATAACGCGACGAGTTGGTTCAGAGTCTACCCGGTCGGTTGCTATTGAATTTCAGGATCAGGAGGGTGTTTTTGTTCGCCGAGGAGAAAAGCCCGTTGTCTGGAAAGACGGAGAAGAGGAAGAAATACGGTTTGAAATTAATGGCTTGGAGCCTGGCGTTCATCAAGGACGAGTGCTTGTTGAGGGAGGAGATGGTCTGCCTGCGGATGATTCAATTGAATTCACTGTAGATGTCGGTCCACCAACGCGGGTCTTGGTAGCTTCTCCAGAACCAGTTGGAACAACAGGTCTTATTTTTGTCGAAGCCGTTGCGCCCTTTCCTCTTGTGAGTGCTGGACGCAGTAAGTTTACTGTCACACTGGACTCGTTTGATCATTTAGAGAAGGCATCATGGTCTGATTTTCGCAGTATTGTTCTGATTGATCCACCACCGCTACCTCCGCGTACATGGGAAATGCTGCATCAGTGGATCAGTAAGGGAGGAGGGCTTGTCGTATGGTTAGGGCCTTCAGCTGGCAAGCCGATCGAGTTTAGTTCAGCTCAGAGTGAGTCTGTTCTTGGTGGTCAAATCAAACGAGTGTGGCGGTCTCCAGACCGGTCAAATTACATTGCTCCTTCCTCACTCGATCATCCTGTTCTATCGGCCTTTCGTCGCGTCGGGGATTCGGTGCCATGGCAGGATTTCCCGGTGTTTCGTCACTGGGAGTTTCAGCCAACTTCTGAAAATGATGATCCGCAGTCGTCACCCGCGCTATCTCTTGCCAGTTACCGCAACGGGTTGCCAGCACTTTTTGAACGGATTCTCGGCAAGGGGAGAGTTGTGATCGTCACGACACCAATATCTCAGGCAGCAAATGATCCGCAAGCGTGGAATCAACTTGCCACTGGGTTTGAGCCGTGGCCGTTTGTGATGCTTGCAAATGAGATTCTGGAATACGTCGTGGAAACTCCAGATTCTCTAAATATCAAGTCAGGCGAAGTTGCGAGGCTTCGTCTTCAGCGGCATGATTTGCCAACGGCCACAGTCCGCACACCACTTGGGGACACGTTTCCAGTCGCTATTGATCAGAATCAAGGAGCCATCGCTGTGTCTGCGACTCGGCAGCCAG
>CAJQGO010000291.1 GCA_905477565.1 uncultured Planctomycetota bacterium | reverse complement strand
TTGGCCGATCAGGCACGGTGTGTTTGGCATGACTCGGACAACATGAGATGTTTTCAGCTTGGCAGAAAGCCAGGATGTTGGCAGCCCAGCAATAATCGAAATGACAATCGTACCGTCCTGAAGAGCAGGCTGTATATCTTTACACACGCTCGCGGCGTGTTGGGGTTTCACCGCTAGGATGACGAATCGAGCGGCACGAGTCGCCTCAGAAGCTGTCTTTGTCAGTCGTACACCGGGAATGGAGTTTTGAAGATTCTTCTCCGCAGCAAGACTGGGGTCGAAGGCGATGATAGAGGCGGGGTCGCATTCTCCAGAATTGCAGAACCCGCGAGCGAGAGCCTGCCCCATCTGCCCTGCTCCGATGAGTGCGATTGAATCTTCAAAGGGTGTCATGGCGATACATCCTCACGTTTGGATCAATGATTGGTAGTAGTGCGGAGAGTTTCTTCAACACTATCAGTCTTGATTGTACTTACATAGAGCTGGCTGGTTGGCTTCCTGCCGGCCTCAGCTTCACGGCTTGCAGTCCACATAAGAAGTTTCCCGTCTGGTGAAAAAACAGGGAGAACATCCGCTCCTGGGTGGTCGGTTATCCGTAAAGGAGCACTGCATTTTATAGAATGTTTGTCAGCTTCGTACTGCACGAGCCAGAGATCATAGTTTGGACGCACTGTCGGGTCAGAATGGTCTGCACCCGTCCATATCAACCAGGGCTTTGTGGGGTGCCAATATGGGGCCCAATGGACGCTTCGGCCTTTTGTGATTGCAACATCGTTTGTGCCATCAGCTCTCATGACATGAATTTGCAAAAGGTCCTCCTCCTGTCTGTCAGTGCGATAAGCAATCCACTGACCATCAGGTGAGAAAAAGGGTCCGCCGTCATAACCAGGTTGGTCTGTTAATTGTGTGACGTGGCTTCCATCCGCATGTGCAACGTAGATGTCAGGGTCGCCATCCCTATCACTCACGAAAAGAAGGCGAGTGCCATCTGGGGAAAATGAACATTCGGCATCATAGCCAGGTGTGTTGGTGAGTTGCTTGAGCGAAGCTGGTTTGTCCAGATCGGCAACAAATAAATCCATGTGTGGGTCGAAGTCCCACTTGTATCGCCGACGTCTGCCTGCGAGTGCATCCGCCTTGGCCTGAGCAATTGCGTCCTTCTCGGTCTGCTGGACATTGGGGTCAAGGTGACTCGAAGCAAAGAGCAGCTGTTTTCCATTTGGAGAAAACCATGCGCATGTTGTCCTTCCTTTTCCAGTACTCACTCGGAAACGCTGCGTGATTCTTGGATTTGATGATGTGAACGGCTGGATGAAAATCTGATAAAACGGTTTATCGGCTGGGATGCCTTGGTAGCAAATGTGGCTCATGTCCTGTGCGAAATAACCCTCACCAGCCTTTGTGAGTCCGGCAGTAATTCGAACAGGGTGTGACAGAAACGTGTCTTCATATTCTGATGCAAAGGTAGGAAACGTCCCGAGTAGCATGATCGCCGGCAGATAGATCAGTGGTTGTGATCGTATGGAGAGCATATTCTTGTAAGGCCTCACGGGTATCGGCTCCAATAAAATAGTGGTACGGATGGAGAACAGGTTGATGGATTAAACCTAACTAGTTCACAGTATAGGAATAGTTGACACACTCGGCACTGGAGAAGATTTTAGGATACGCATGAAAATTTATACAAAAACGGGAGATGCAGGACAGACAGGTTTGTTTGGTGGTCCACGGGTGACCAAAGATCACGCACGCATCGAGGCTTTCGGAACGGTTGATGAACTGAACAGTCAACTTGGGATGGCCAGGGCGCAACCTAAGGCTGACCTGTTTGACGAACTGTTGCGCATAATTCAATGTGATCTATTCGAGCTCGGTGCAGAATTAGCGACTCCAGGTGACCACGATGAAAGAATTAAACTTTGTCAGGTGCAGGCTCTCGAGAATGCCATTGATCGATATGAAAATGACCTTGAGCCTCTCGCCAGCTTTATTCTACCGACAGGAAGCCCTTTGGCTGCTTCTTTGCACGTTGCTCGGACAGTGTGTCGCCGTGCTGAACGACGGGTTGTCACGTTGGCCGGTCGTCTTGAGACGACAGTACCAGCCAATGCAATTGAGTACTTGAACCGTCTGGGAGATCTTCTGTTTGTATTAGCGCGAACGGTGAACAAGCAGGCACACGTGAAGGATGACCCCTGGCACCCGTCATGAGCAAACCAGTTGTAAGTAGTACGTCAGGCCGAATAGTTAGGAAGTCGGTTGAAGATGCGTCTTCCTTGCTCAGAGAGGTTGCCGAAGACATTCGTGTGCAACATGTAGCTGGTGAAGGTGGTTTGTCGCTCTGTCGATTACGAACCAATGCGGTTGATCGATGTGTACGAGAAGTCTGGGAGGCAATTCTGGCGGAATTGCCAGAGAGTGATCGGCAGGAGGTGGGCAAGCGAGTGACGGTTGTTGCGCTCGGCGGGTACGCACGAGGTGAGATGACACCCGGGTCCGATGTGGATCTAATGTTGTTGCACGATATAACAACTGTTCCTGAAGGACCTAAAGGACCAAACGCACTGTCGCCAGAATCTGGAAGTTCGTCTGATCCATTCGCAGAGGTTGCGAGTCAGCTTTTACGTGATCTTTTCGACTCAGGGCTCGAAGTTGGGCAGAGTGTTCGGACAGTCACTGAGGCTACACAATTAGCGTCTGCAGACGCGACAATCTTTAGCTCCCTGCTGGAACTTCGGGTTCTCGCGGGTGATGTGGCACGAGTTTATAAACTCATCGCACGTTTACGAGCAATGGCTCAGCGGGCGCGGCGGAAAATGGCCCGTATGCTGGTAGCCGCCAGAAGAGAGGAGGCGAAGAAGTATGGTGAAACGGTTTATCTTCTCCAACCAAATGTCAAACGGTCAGTCGGTGGCATTCGTGATATCCAATTAGCGAGATGGCTCTCGTTTCTTGAGTCTGATCGGCTTCTACCTCTTGGCCCTTTGCCATTACCAGACGGCGAAAGTCTTATCTCCGTGGATAGCCACCGAGTTGTCAAACGCAATCGCGGGCTTTCAGATGCAGACGCCGACATGCTTGGGCAGTGCCTTGTTTTTTTACGAGACCTCCGAGTTGAGCTTCATGTTCAGGCCGGTCGGGGGAGTGATGAACTGACTCGAGAAGAGCAGGTTCGCATTGCTCAAAAGCGAGGTTTTCATGCAGCTGCTGGAATGCTGGGCGTTGAGCATTTTATGCAGGTCTATTTCGGTTATACCCGCGAGGTTGCCCAAGTGACACGAGGGTTGACGCAGCAGGCAGAGGGTGGTCGGCGACTACGAAGTTGGATGACAGGGTTGTTTGGTAACAGAGTCGATGGTTGCTTTGTCGTTGGTCCGATGGCCGTTGCGATTGTGCCAAGTTCTTTGGATGCAGTAGCCTCTGATATGGAGCGAATTGTCCGGTTAATTGAACTTTCAATGCTTTATGAAGTGCCGATAGAACCAACGAATTGGACGGCTTTGCGGCAAGCAGTTGCACGATTCTCCCCACCGATTTCAGAAGAGGCCCGACAACGGTTTTTCAGCCTTTTCTCTGTCGTTTCTCCCCTCGGCCCGGCACTTCGCAGGCTTCATGAGTTGCGGCTTCTTGAGCAGTTACTACCCGCGTTTGCGCATGCACGAGGTTTGCTGCAGTTTAACAATTTCCATAAATACACAGTCGATGAACATTGTCTCCTGGCTGTCGAAAAAGCAAGTGAACTTGATTCTGATACAGGCTGGCTCGGCGATGTGTGGCGGCAGGTTCGGAGAAGGCGACGGCTTCTACTTCTCGCCCTGTTGATTCATGATCTTGGCAAAGGATGTGAAGGTGATCACAGTGAAGTCGGTGCACAGATTGCACGAGATGTTGCCCTCCTGTTTGGGCTCGATGACGATGAGTCAGAGGTGCTTGAGTTTCTTGTACTGAGACACCTTCTGATGGCGGAACTCGCGTTTAGAAGAAATGTTGATGATGATTCACTTGTTCTCGCATTTGCCCGTGAAGTTGGATCGCCTGAAATTCTGAGACTCCTTACCGTTTTGACAATGGCAGATATTGCGGCCGTTGGACCAGGCGTTTGGAATCAATGGAAGGCAGAACTTCTTAGCGATCTCTATAATCGTACGCTGCAATTCCTCGATCCTGATGCGAATGACCGGGGAGTTGACCTCAAGCGAGTGGAGATAAGTTCTCTCTTAGTGGACGTAGACGCTAGTGAACCGCTTGCAAGGCTTGTGGCAGGTCTTCCTCGCGGGTACCTGAGGTCGTACGAACCAAAACGCGTTGTCGAGGAACTCACAGAGTTAACCAATCTTCCACGCGGCGGGCAATTCATAGCCGTCCAGTGGCAACCTGACACGTCGACAATCTCAGTTACAGTTGGATTGAGAGCGTCGCCAATATCGGGTGTTTTTCACAGGATAGCTGCAGGGTTGGCAAGTCAGCGGCTGGAAATACTTTCGGCTGATATCCACACGCTGGATGATGAATACCTCATTGACCATTTTCGTGTTGTGGACAGAGACTTTGATGGTCCTGCACCGAAAGGGCGGTTGTCAGAAATCTCGAAAGCCGTTGAGGCATGTCTAGAGAATGAAGTGCCATCTATCGGGAGAAGATGGAACCCCTTCGCGTCTGAAATGCAGGCGGCTGTGGTGTTGCCACCACGGGTTCAGGTTGACAACGATTCGTCAGTTGATGCCACAATTATTGAAGTCTTCGCTGAGGATTCCGATGGACTTCTTCTCGCCCTGTCGAGGACGCTTTACGAACATCAGTTCTCGGTACGATCAGCAAAAATCAGCACCTATCTCGATCAGATTGTCGATGCATTTCACGTTGTCGACTTTGATGGTGCAAAAGTCGAAGATTCAGTACGTCTTGCAACAATTCGACGTGCGCTGAAAGAAGTTGCAGGGTCAGGAGGGAACTCGAAGGCATCGTCGTAATGGTTGCCAAGGAAGGTGTGAATGGGCTGTCCGACCCCTTCCCTGGGAGCTCTTCTTCCGTCGTGTGTACTCCGTTTTACTGTGCATGCGAGGATTACCACCCAAGTTTCTGTCCTCAATGAATCAGAAATAGAAGCAGAGCACGTATCCTTTCTAGGAGAACACGTGCTCTACCCTTAGTTTCGTACTTTAAACTTCAGCCAATTACGAAGCGACGGCCTGCTCTGCATCGATTCGTGCCGCGACGGCTTCCAATGTTGCAATGTCAGCTTCAACGGCTGCGGCCATTGCGAATTCGACAGCAAATGCCGCGTACACCTCGGCCGCATCTGCTCTGGACTCTAGTTTGGTAATTTCTCGATTCTTTTTCCACTCTTGCACCGTGCTATCAATCTCTGCTTTTTTTTCAGCAACGCGTGCTTCTATCTTTGTCTTGGCTTCCAAGATCTTGTCAACATTATTCTTATGCGTTGCTTTCAATCCCTCCAGTTTGGATTTCACTTCCTCTTCAGCAGTTGTTGATGCCGACTTAAGGTTTTCTCCGACTTTGGAAATATAGTCTTCTACGCGTGTGATATTCACTCGTAATGCTTCACAGAATTTATCAACTTTGTCACTCATAATAATTTCCTCGAACTTTTATAGTAAACTGATTTTTTTTGCTTAAGAGTTTCACTTGCCACCAAGATCAGCTTTTAATTCTGGGTGCTAAAACCACTCTGTCTATGCAATTTGCGCAGGAACTTTTCAAGGAAGTATGACTCAATGGAAAACTAAAATATGGTTCAAAAAAGCAGTTCCCGCTGAGCAAGAGGAGCAGGAGTGCATCTACGGATAGACAAAGGCAAAAGCTGAGGGAACTGAAACAGGAAGGAAATAAAAGCTGTTGGCTGATCAAAAAAGAGACTCATATTAAGGCCGATGTCAGGCTCAATCTGAGTCTGATGGATGGTTGGGAGTGGGCAATAGTAAACAACTTAACTGACCAAAGAGAAGCTTCTAAAAGTTACCCACGAAATTGACATTATCCGCCTATGGAACTCTGAAGCACCCAAAATGACTTCTCCTGCCTTGGAGTCTTTCGGACTAGGCGTGTTCTTATTGACTGGTGTATCGATTCAGTATCTTTCGACCCCACGATGGGAACCATTCAATAAGACCGGCGAGAATCATTGCCTTCTTTGGTCGCACGAGCTCCGGGTGATGCTGTTGGCAAGAAAACAGAACCTCGTGGGCAAGCTTTTCGGCATCAAGAAGCCGCACCGAAACGCCACCTCCGGGCTTTCCTACGCCATCTGGGAGCCCGTGGTGAGCTATCTGGGCATCATAACGATGATGGGAGGCAATAGTTGATTCCCTACCAGGTGTGCGATGAATCGGGCCAGGAGAAACAAGTAGGACGCGCGCGCCACGGGGTTCTGTTTCGAGGCGAATCGCTTCAGCAAAAGCTGCGAGCGATGATTTTCCAATTGCGTAGTTACCCATCGCTGGCGTGACGAATTTTCCGGCGAGGCTTCCAATGAAAACAAGATGCCCGTGGGCCTCGCAGACAGAATCCGCCACAGCTTGCGTGATCTCGATCGCTGTCATGAGATTCGCATCAAAAGACGAACGTATTTCTTGAGGTGCGAGTTTGAGGGTAACGGACCGGCTTGATTGGCCAACGCAGAAAAAAAACGAATCGCAGCCACCAAATTTTTCAAGACAATGGGCTACAGCGCGGTTGCCCTCTCCATCTTGACTGAGATCAGCTGTGATGCCCTGCACCTGATTCCTTGAGTAGCCGGAGGCGTGTGCGGCAGCTTCGCAGTGAATTAAGGCGTCCCGGACTCCTTCAGCAGAGCGACCAATAACCATGACCGATGCGCCCGAACGACTCAGCAGTTTTGCTAAAACGAGCCCGAAACCGTTGGTGCCACCAGCAATAAGTACGCGGTGTTCTTCCCAGTAGTTTGACACGGAGTTTCTCTTGGTTGAAGGGTCTAAACGGGTTTGTTCATCGTACGGTGTTCTATGCAAAGGTGAAAAGATTTGATTCCCAGAAAACGTGTCAGTTGATTACGGTAAACTAGTGTTTCATTTTGTTTGAAGACTGCATTCTACCCCTAATTACTGCAAAGGCGCTTCGTGGCAGATACCCCCGTTTATTCAGGCTTACACGAGTCCGGATCGTCTCCTCACGGAGCCCCGGTACGAACAAAGATCGTTGCAACCATAGGGCCCGCAAGTAGTGGCAAAGCAGGTGTGCAGTCACTGATTGAAGGCGGCGTTGATGTTTTCAGACTAAATATGGCGCATGGGTCTGTGCATGAGCATACGCAGACGCTCAAGACGATTCGTCACACCTCTGATCAAGTCGGACGGCCTGTAGGTGTTCTTGTTGATCTAGCAGGGCCAAAAATACGGCTTGGCGAAATCGCGGGTGGCAGTGTTGAGTGTGTAGAGGGAAGCGATATCTTCTTTGTTCGCGGTACAGCAAGTGATCGGTTGCACCATTTTG
>CAJQGO010000290.1 GCA_905477565.1 uncultured Planctomycetota bacterium | reverse complement strand
GTTCTCACGAACAATCATGTTGTTGAGGGTGCAGATGAAGTAACGATCGAGCTCTCTGATGGACGAGAATTCAAAGCGGTCGACATTAAAACTGACCCAGACAGCGATCTTGCTGTTGTTCGACTTGCCGATGCGAAAAACCTCCCGACAGCAGCACTCGGAAATTCCGATGAGCTTGTGATTGGAGATTGGGTGCTTGCAATTGGTAACCCGTTTGAACTTGAGACAACAGTGAGTGCCGGTATCATCTCAGCGAAAGGCCGTGAACTTGGCCGTATTCGACGAGCCAAATTCCTACAGACAGACGCTGCAATCAATCCTGGCAACTCGGGTGGACCACTTGTCAATCTCAGTGGTGAGGTTGTAGGTATTAACACTGCCATTGCATCCAACAGTGGTGCCTATCAGGGAATTGGATTCGCTATTCCAATCAACCAGGCTCGTTGGGTGAGTGAGCAACTCATTCAACGTGGTAGCGTTGAGCGTGGATACCTAGGGGTTTCGATCTCACAGTTGTCTTCTGACATGGCTGCAAAACTTGGTTCACCTGGGCAAAAAGGCGTCCTTGTAACCGAAGTGATGTCAGATACACCAGCTGCTGTTGCCGGGATGCAGGACCTCGATATTATTCTGTCTTTCGATGGAACCACTGTCGATAGTCCTCGAAGTCTCCAGGAAGTTGTTGAACGGTCCTCAATTGGTGAAGCACACGACGTCGTTGTGCTTCGTGATGGCAAAGAGGTGACTGTGCGAGTGCAGGTGAAAGCATTGCCGGAGCAATTTGGTATGCAGCAGCGTGGACGAGGCATTGCCCCGGGAGGTGAAGAAACTTTTTACTCACAACCGTTCGGCATTGAGGTTCGTGATAAGAGTACCGTTGCACAAGACACCTACGAAGGGTTCGAAGGCGTGTTAGTCGACAGAGTGGACCCTGACAGCCTGGCGGCGGAGGGTGGTTTGGTCCCAGGAGTACTGATTCGAAAGGTTGGAAAAACCCCAGTTTCATCAATCGATCAGTTTGAGGCCGCCATCGAAGGAGAAACTCCTGAAGGTGGTATTGTTCTTCAGATACGTACGCCTCGCGGAAATGCTGTGATCCTCTTGAAAAAAGAGGTCTAAGCAGAAAGGCTATACAGATCGTTCAGGGTGGCCCCGGCCGACAGGCTGGGGCCACCTGCATTTCTTAAGGAGCCACGTACATGGCCACGCTCGGTGTGAATATAGACCATGTCGCCACTATTCGTGAGGCTCGCCGCACGATTGAACCTGACCCTGTTTGGGCAGCAGCCGCGGCTGAACTCGGTGGTGCCGACGCCATCACGATTCATCTCCGAGAAGACCGACGGCACATTCAAGACAGAGACCTTGAGGTACTGAGAAAAACTGTTCAGGTCAAATTAAATCTTGAGCTGGCTATGAATCCACTCATGGTAGACATAGCCTGTCGAGTGCTTCCGGATCAGGTTACGCTTGTTCCTGAAAACCGAGAAGAGGTTACTACCGAAGGTGGACTGGATGTTGTCCGCCACAAAAGCGACTTAGTAGCAACGATTGGCAAATTACAAGACGCCGGGATCGTCGTGTCACTCTTTATTGATCCAGAACCAGAGCAGATTGAAAGTGCTGCGTCACTTTCAGTTCCGGCGGTTGAATTGCACACCGGGGCGTACGCAAATGCAGAGAAGAATGCTGACGAAGAACTCCAAGTACTTGCCCGAGCGGCTACATTCATCCATCAAGCGGGCCTCATACTCAACGCAGGCCATGGACTTACATATCGTAACGTCAACCCGGTAGCAGAGCTTGAAGGGATGGAGGAATTAAACATTGGACACTCAATCGTTGCCCGAGCTGTGTTTGTTGGTATGACAGAAGCCGTACGGGAAATGAAAGAGCTGATCGGTCGGTAGCACCTGACGTAGACAAAACTCTCCGGAAGTCTCCGAAACAAACACGATCGCTGGCTTTGGGCTGATGCTCCCGTGATCCGATTGTAACGAATGTAATGGCTCCGTAATCTGTTCCTTGCATTCACAGAGAATCGAATCCATAGTAGGAATGTGCCGGCTTCCCCTAGCTTATTATTTACCTATGCGAACACTTATCTTACTTACACTTTTGACGACAGGAACCGGTAGTGTTCCTGCCTTTGCTCAAACTGGATTCGATCCGCGAATTATCGTTTTTGGAGACGAGCGGGAAAAAATTGAAAATACACCTATTGAGCAGCGACCGAATCGTCCACTCCATTTTTATGGAAACACAGTACGACGCAGACGATACCGGACTGTTTCGCAGCCTACCCGTTCGCGATCAAGCCGGCAATCAAATCAGTCCAGTTCGAGTCGAACAACACGAGCTAGATAGTGAATCCGGAATTCAATACCGCTCGCAAACTCGATACACCGATATCGGCTTCGCACGCGGTCGCCAAGAACAAATTGACGGCCGTCCGGTAGTTGAAAGCAGGCACCAACCTCGAGCTGCTCGACGCGCAGACAGTGATCGACGACAGGATCATACTGGGACAAAGCCAGCGTGAGTAATCGGTCACTGCACGTCGCTGCTCGGGGGCGTTGCAGGGTTGCCGCCAAAGCTACACGAAGGTCACTCGGCACCATCAAGCCTTCAATAACTGGCCCTACGATCGCGGTGAACTCTTTTTTCCATTCGGGACCATGAGGCTTATTCCTCTTGGCTCCAGTGACGTACATGAGTGCGACTCGAAGATGCGCTATTTCATGCAACAATGTTACAAGAAACGCGTACATATTGAGGTCTTCATTTACCGTGATTTGGTGCCAGCATTCACCACGACGCGGCGGCCGGTAGTCTCCGAGTTTGGTCGCACGGTGCGGTACAACCCGTACGAGTACTGGATGCGATTGAAGAAGGCCCAGAACATACTTCCACGCCCGAGGTGGGAGATGCTTCCTCACCGTCTCATATTCAGTGGTCGAAAGTGGTAAAGAAGCCAACTGAACATTCATGTCCCTACTTTTGACCGCCTGCTTGTTCGATCCTGCCCTTTTCAGCCTGCCACGGAAGTCGTCCTTCAACCTCCATCTGGAGAGCGAGGCTTAGAAAAGTACGAATAACCACAATAAGCCCAAGCACCAAAACACTCTCAAGCGTAGGAGTTACTGCTACTGTCCGGATAATGTCAGCAGCGACAAGGAACTCAAGCCCAAGAAGAATGCCTCTCCCAAGATCCTGCCGAAATTGTTTGTATTTTCCCAAGGGTGCCGTGTTCTGTGTTAGGAGGCGGATCACCGCCATGACGATACCAGCGACCACCACAAGAACACCTGCAGCATCAATCACAAGACCAACTTGTTCAACAACGTTTCGAAACATTTCGATACTCATGTATTCTTCACTCATTATTTTCCTGAACAAAAACCCATTAAGATATTCAGGCCTTTGCGGGTAAGGACGCAATTCTAGCAATAAGCGTTGCGGGCAAGAGAATACCGCAAAGCCCTTCAAATGTGGATATTGTCAGTGAAAAAGATCCAACCGGAACCAAATCACTGTACCCGGCTGTTGTAAGTGTCGCGTATGAAAACCAAATAAAATCAACCCAGCGAATATTTCGAGTCCCCTCAAATTCAAGTGGTAGCCGATACTGACCAAATCCGTACCCATGCAAAAGACCATGAATTCCTGCAAAAATAATACCGATCATGACAAAACTTGCGGCCCCACAATAAATCCTCTGCGCACCCGCAACACCTGCCTTGAAAGCCTGGCGAATGCAGAGATAAGCGCAGAAAAGTTTGACCAACAAGAAGATTAACAATGGCACCGTTCGCATTCCTGCCTCTCCTTCGCCCTGAAGGAAAAGTATCCACA
>CAJQGO010000289.1 GCA_905477565.1 uncultured Planctomycetota bacterium | reverse complement strand
TGGTAAAAGCCCGGTGAAGCCGGCAGAACAACGGCTCCGGCTTCGTGAATAGCCTGCATGTTTTTTAGTTGCGGGAGCGAAAGGGGGCTCTCGCGAGGCACCACAACAAGTTTTCGCCGTTCCTTCAAATGTACTTCAGCTGCCCTGTGAATAAGATTGTCACCCATTGCATGAGCAACAGCGGAGAGTGTGCTCCCGCTACATGGACAAATGACCATTGCACTTGTCAGGAATGAACCACTTGCAATGGGGGCCATAAGATTTTTGTAGTGATGATACGTGAGGCGACCAGACAGGGGAGTCGCGGTTCCAAGGAATTGCTCAGCAGAAAAGTCATCAAGATCCAGTGACTTGTTGAGTTCTTGCTCGAATACGGCTTTTCCAGAAGGGCTTACTGAGAGGTGGACGTCGCAGTTTGAATCGAGAAGCACGTGCAGAAGTCGGCGTGAATAAATCGCTCCTGAGGCACCGGTGACTCCTAGTACGATGGGGTGGTGAGAAGAAGTGCTCATTCGTCAGTAATCTCTTTTTGTCCAGAAGGTTCTGTTTTTGTTGCGATTGAAAGCGTAGCTATTCCAAGAGTGAGAGGATACTGATCAACACGGGCAAAGCCAGCTTTTTTTATGAGGGAAGCAAGAGCTTCACCGGACGGAAACTCTTCGACGCTCTGGTTCAGGTAGGTGTAGGCGTCGGAATGGTTGTGGGCAATGGTGTTTCCAATCCTTGGTAGCACGTTTCTGAAATACCATAAATAGCTTTTTCGGATGAACCAATTCTTTGGTAATGAGAATTCAAGGATTGCTAGACGTCCACCAGGCTTGCACACACGGGCCATCTCAGCGAGACCACGATCTGTTTCAGCAATATTGCGTAATCCAAAGGCAACGGTCACAAGATCGAATGATGAGTCCGGGAACGGGAGGTTCATGGCATCGGCTTCAATCCATTCAACGGGCACATTGCGTGCTGCAGACTTTTCGATTCCACGGTCGAGCATTGGTTTGCAAAAATCACTGCCAACCACACGGACCTGCGAAGCCGCTTTCACTGCGTACGTTAGAGCCAAATCACCAGTTCCGGTGCATACATCTAAAATGGAACCTTCAGAAGGCGGGGGGGCACGTTTGACAGTGATTCTTCTCCACCACGTATCGATTCCACCTGATAGCATTCGGTTGACGAAGTCGTACCGTGGGGCGATCTCGGCAAACATCCCTTGAACTTTGCTGCCGCTCTTATCGACATTTTGGATTGCTTCGGTCGTAATAGCGTCATCTCCACGGGTAAGATGTTGAAATTGTGTCCAGCAGTCTCGTAACCAATTTGGTGCAATAGAAAATGAATAACAAAGGAGTGGACTCGAATCATACACTTCGTTGGTATACCCATTGCCTTCCAGATGATATGCCCCGAGAGTCTGTAGCGGGAGGCATTGCGATTATTGTCGATGTTCTGAGGGCCTCCACAACGATTGTGACAGCTCTTGAAGCGGGTGCGACCTTCGTGAAGCCGGTAGTCGAAGTCGAAGAGGCCCAACGCCTGAGAAGCAGTTCTGGTGAATCATGGCTCCTTGGTGGAGAGCGAGGGGGTATTCAGATTCCTGGGTTTGATCTCGGGAATTCACCAGCTGAATATTGCCGTTCAGCGGTTGATGGCCGTGGCATTGTTATGACAACAACAAATGGAACACTTGCAATTGAGCGATGTTTGGCAGCCGAGATGATTCTTGTAGGGAGTTTTTTGAATCGAAATGCTGTTGCAAGAGAGGCTGTTCTTCTGGCGTCGAATCAAGGCATCGATGAAATTCATCTCGTATGTGCTGGGACGAATGGCTACAAAACAGAAGAAGATTTTCTTGGTGCAGGATCAATCATTCATGCAGGAGTTTCAGAATCAAGTAGAAACCATCTGCTCGATTCAGAAAGCGAGAAGGCATCAACAGAATTTTTTCGGGTAGTGGATGGTTCGAGTGATGCTCAGAGCCAACTTGTAGAAAGTTTTCGTCAGTCACTTGGCGGAAGGAATCTAATAGAACTTGGAATGGAGTCAGATCTCATTCTGGCAGCAGCTATGGACCAATGTTGCCTCGTACCTTGTCTGTGCTCGAAGACTGGTCGCCTTGTGTCGTTTGATACCCTGTAGTGCATCAGGAAATAAGCGGCACTGGGGTCTTGAGGTTCTCGGTAGACCCACCTTTGGTTTGATCACTACACTCTTGTCTAAATACTAAACTAACTTGTTTGTCCTTTTACGAAGAAGTCTCCAGTACACCTATGCCAAAGCCTGTTGACCAATCACGGATGGATCGAATTGTTTCACTTGCGAAGCGACGTGGCTTCATATTTCAATCAAGTGAGATCTATGGCGGTTTAAATGGATTTTGGGATTACGGGCCGCTTGGCGTAGCGCTGAAGCGGAATCTCAAAGAGTGCTGGTGGCAAGATATGGTTGCCGGTCACGACGAATTGATGGCACTTGCAGGAGCCCCGTCTTCGTATGAGATGACAGGGCTCGATTGTACGATCATCATGCATCCCCAGGTCTGGAAGTGTTCGGGCCACTTTGATCTGTTTCATGATTGGATGGTTGACTGCCGTGAGTCCAAGCGACGCTTTCGCTACGACCATCTTCACGGTAGATGGGCCACATATCGCAATGCAAAAGCCTTCATCACGACGGACGTGTCTGGAGATGACGCAGAGGCTGATCTGATTGGGAAAGCACAAAAGTTTTTTAAAGTACGCGCGAAGCAGGTAGGAGACATTGAATGGTCTGGGGAGTTGCTGGCTTTAGCCGGAACCTCTCCCGACAGTCCGATACCCCTCTGTGATGCAGTCGCTCCTGACGCTAGTGAAAAAGGGACGCTCACTGAACCTCGTGAATTCAATCTCATGTTTGAAACTCGCATTGGAGCGCTTGCTGGTGATGATGATAACCGGGCTTTTCTACGGCCAGAAACTGCTCAGGGTATATTTCTGAACTTCAAGAATGTGCTTGACACCTCACGCGTGCGTGTGCCTTTTGGGATTGGCCAGATTGGTAAGAGTTTTCGCAACGAGATAACTCCGAGGAATTTCACTTTTCGCTCGCGAGAATTCGAACAGATGGAGATTGAGTTTTTCTGCCGACCGGATGATTCTCGGAAATGGTACCAGTTCTGGCGAGATCGCCGGTGGCAGTGGTACCTCAACCTTGGGCTCACAGAAGGCCGTCTGCAGTTACGCGAACATCACGAAGCTGAGTTAGCGCACTATTCGTGCGGAACAGCTGATATTGAATATGCCTTCCCATTCCTTGCCGATGGCGAATACGGTGAGCTTGAAGGCATCGCTCATCGGGGTGACTTTGATCTTCGTAGTCATATGGAGGGCAAGCTTGTTCGTGAAGATGGAAAGCTGGTTCTGGAAACGGACTCAAACGGGAAACCAAAGCATCGAGGAAGCGGCCGTGACCTTTCCTACTTTGATGATGTAACTCGAGAGCGTTTCGTGCCGCACGTTATTGAGCCATCAGCAGGTGCAGATCGAGCAGTCCTTGCTTTTCTCTGCGATGCCTATCATGAAGACAATGTGCCTGATGAAAAAGGAAATCCGCGGGAACGAATAGTGCTCAAATTACACCCACGGCTTGCCCCCCTGAAAGCAGCGATTCTTCCTCTTGTGAAGAAAGATGGTATGCCAGAAGTGGCAGCTGATTTGTACAAAAAGATCAAGAAACGGATGCCGTGTATGTACGATGCAAAAGGATCAGTAGGCCGACGCTATGCTCGGCAAGACGAGGCTGGTACGCCGTGGTGTATCACGATCGATGGGCAAACAATGAAGGATCAGACCGTTACGCTTCGTGATCGAGACTCCCTCAACCAAGAGCGTGTGCCACTTGAAGAATGTGCTGAACTCCTGACGGAACGCCTCCTATGAAGCCTGCCATTTCTACTGTCTGTTCACTCAATGCACCACTGGAGACGATTCTGGAAGAGTATTCGGCAGGGCAGTGCCGTTCAATCGAAGTCTGGTTGGGGCACGCCGAACAATATCTCGATGGAAAGCCCGCTGAAGCGCTCCGTGAACTTTTTCTTCATCATGGTTGCGATCCCATAGCAGCTACTTTTCAGGGTGGGTTGTTAACGAGTCAGGGCGATGCGCGTCGGGAGCACTGGGCCCACTTCAAGAAACGTCTTGCACTCTGCTCAGCGGTGTCCATACCTACATTGATCCTTGCTGGAGATGTCCATGGGCCACTCGGACCTGAGGATTTAGGGCGACTGTCGGCAAGCCTTGTTGAAGCCGCAAAGCAAGCGGCCGACGCTGGTGTGAAGCTTGCTCTGGAATTCGATGCTCGAGCTAGTTTTCCTAATAATTTACAGTCTGCGGTTGCTCTTGTTGAAGATGTCGGGCTGCCGTCCCTGGGGATTTGTCTCGACTGGTTCCACTTTTCCGTGGGGCCGAGCAAACTTATTGATCTACACCTTCTTACACCAGAGATGGTCGCTCTCGTTCAGCTTTCTGATGTCGCCGATGTCCCGAGAGAGATGGCAAGTGATGCGGATAGAATCCTGCCAGCGGAAGGGAATTCACCACCGCAGCAACTAATCGCACATCTCGAGGCGATGCAGTATGACGGTCCAATTTCCATTGAGCTCCAGAACCCTCAGTTGTGGCAGGTTCCTCCTCGCCAGTTTGGTGAAATTGCAATCACTGCTCTGCGGAAACTGCTTGGTCAAGCGGAGATGGCGGCGACGGATGACCATCGAGCCGAATAATTTTCCTAGGCTCCACGTGTTCGGTCAAATTGTTTGAATGTGCCTCGATTGTGTCGATTGGTCGAAGTTGATCATCTTCAAAATCAGTAGGTAGAAGGTCGAAATGTCTCGCTGATGTGAGAGTCTCAATCATTTCAAGGCAGTAGCCTTGATGAGTTACCCAGAGTGCTGGGTCGTATTTCTGCAGATCGATTGATACCGAGTACGTTCGTAGAGTTTTGGATCGCTTTAAAACATACTGCGGAAAGAATGAGATAGAGAGCTCTCGAAGAGTTCGATAGATGGGGTCTCGGTATCGCAAAAAGGGGCTGTTGCTTTTTGAAATTGCACCCCAATACTGCCCTCGACGAAACAGGGCGACAACATGATCAACGTCAGCTTCAGATGCCCCCATATCCATAAGAAGGGGCTGTCGACCTGCCATCCACAGGGCGCATGCCCCTACGAATGCGCCTTCAACACAATGGGCTTGTCGGAGCCTTAATACTTCAGAAACAGACCGAGCGGTGTCTCCGTCCGGTTCTGTATTCCACGGTATCTTGTTTACAAAATCCTGAACGAGTTCCGGGGTGTGTAATTTGGCAAGGGTCCGTGCGGCCTCTTCCGAGAGGCCAAGTTTCTCGCCAACTTTCACCGCCTTTTGCATTACTCACGCTTCCAGAACATTTCACGGGTCTTGGAAAATTCTTGGTAAATCCTCTTTTGACTATAAAAATAGCGAATGTGACAATTTTCGTCCAAATTCAATCACTGGGTATTTTTCTGCTTGAGAACAGGTTCTGGGTCGCCGTAACGAGAACAGAGGGTATCCTCGTGGTAGGTAGATCATGCGTTCGGTACGGTTTGACTTGGATATTTAGTAGGTTCGACGGAGCAGATAACACGTGTCAATTGAGAAAAAATCAAAAATTACAGGTGATATTCGTCGCATCGATCTCCATACCCCCGGTGGTCGAGATGAACTGGAATCTCTTCGCCAGACATTAGTTTCTCAGGGGGATCTCGTTTCACCTGCGGGAAGACAGCGAACAATTGATGTCTTTGGAGAGCCGCTTTCACCAAGACAAGTCGTTGAGAAAATTTGTGAAGATGTAAAGCGAGAAGGACTGTCCGCTGTACTCGATTACACAAAGCGTATTGATCATGCGAATGTCACGGAAGAGACCTTCCGAGTTCCACTCCAGACTCTTGAAAAAGCTCACCGGAGCGTTGCACCAGAATTTCTCGCTGCGATCAGAAGAGTGCGGGAGCGAGTCAAGAATTTCCAGGAGAAGATTCTGCCATCTGATGTATGTATTC
>CAJQGO010000288.1 GCA_905477565.1 uncultured Planctomycetota bacterium | reverse complement strand
TGATCTTTTTTTGCCTGTTCCAGAATTCTGTGCCCAGGATTTCCTTCTACGATTATCGGGTTCGTGCCGTGAAAGCACGGCGGCAAATCTTTTTGAAAAGCTTCGAGCTTACTGGTTAGTGCATGAACTTCGTCATCGTGTTCCTGTTGCCAGGCTTGCGCAATAGCTGCTGTGTCGGGGTCTCGAACACGTTTTTCAAGCCACTTTGGGAGTGGGCCAGCGAGCATTGATTCTGCTACGCCGATGACACAGCCATCAGTTTTTTTCGACCAATGCAGTTCCTGAAGTGTTTTACTCACGGCAGCTGCACTTGCGGGATGGTGACAGGCCATGGTGCGAAAGCTCCCATCTTCCGGCGGGTGGCTACGCACGATAAGGACAGGCAGGTGCGCTCCGTGGAGGACTGCGCGAGAAACACTTCCGAGAAGAAATCGCTCTATTGATCCATGACTACGAGCACCAACAGCGACAAGGTCGGCATGCCACCCATTCGCTGACTCCAGAATTCCAACAGCTGCTGACGCCGAACTGCTAATCATTTCAACCGGCTTTGCAAACTCTGTCGGAAGCAGTGCGCGTGCTTCTGCAAACAGATCAGCTGCACTCCGACTCACCAGTGACGACGAAGACTCAGGAAGCCGCTGTTGAAGCTCTGTCGGTGAAAAGTAGATTGCTACTTGATCCTCGGTGGGGTCAATAATGTGTCCGACTACACGCACCGCATCTAATGACAGAGGTGACCCATCAACGCCGATTAAAACCTTCATGAAATGTCCTGCTTACTCTTCAAAATTTTCCTACTCAAATTCTTCTCTCTCTTGAAAAAAACTTTGGCCGAGGCCTGCTTCCTACAGTATGACATGTTTTGGCCCATTCTTTAGGCCAACCATGTCTTGCTAGGGCTTCCGGGGTGTTCACGGGCAAGACGTGGCACCGCGTATCCGGGCAAACGATTCCGTAATTCCTCGATGAGGCGTATTCCAGTTTCTTCAGGCACATCAAAATGGCTTGCCCCGCGGACTGGATCAAGGAGATGGAGATAGTACGGGGTCACGCCAAGATTGAGGAGTTTTTCCGAGAGCTGAATGAGGCTTTCAGCAGTGTCATTCACACCACGTAGTAACACGGCCTGGTTCAAGAGGATTGGAACTACTCGGCTCATTCGTCGCATTGAATCTGCGACAACAGAATCGAGCTCAGCAGCATGATTCGCATGAATAACAACACAGGCGGCCAATCGTGTTGTATTTAGAATGTGGAGCAATTGCTCGGTAATACGTGAAGGCAAGACAACAGGAATACGCGTATGAATGCGAAGCCTCCGGACATGCGAAATGGAGGCTATGTCGTCTATGAGTGTTTCAAGCAGCGTATCATCGACGAGAAGAGGATCTCCTCCGGAAAGAATGACTTCATGGATTGATTCATCCGCGCGTATTTCGTTGACTGCATCAACAAAACTGGCAGGCGATGCTCCGCTTTCGGCATAAGGAAATTCTCGACGAAAACAGTACCGACAGTGCACGGCGCAACCACCAGTGACGAGAAGCAAACAGCGTCCATGATATTTTTGGATAAGTCCGGGTCCTTGTCGAGCTGCCTGTTCGCCAACCGGATCTGATACAAAACCCGGTACATCATCTAACTCTTCAAGCCGCGGTAAGACCTGAAGGAGCAGAGGATCATTTGGATCGCCTGGTTGCATCCGTGAAATAAAACCTCGTGGTACCAGAAATGGAAAGTCCCGGCTCGCTTTCTTTGATTTCTGAGCAAGTGCTGGATCAAGATGTAAGAGATCGCAAAGCTCTGCTGGATCACGAACAGCATCGGCCAACTCTTGTTTCCAGACTTCTCGAACCATTGGCGGCTGAGGATTTGTTCTGTCGATTACTCGGACTGTGGATATTTCCATGGGAAAAAATGTTGGGGCGGTGGTCATAATTGTGGGGATATTCAAAATGCAGTCTACAGTGGGCGTTCTTGAGAATGGGGCCAGTTCCAGATCAAAATAGTTTGCTGGAACGGGTGGCTGTGGAATCAGCGTTGACAGGCTGTATGATGGTGGCGAGGCGTGTGCTTGAGTATCGCGGCATACTCACTAGATGCCTGTGTTGTCCTGAATTGAAAGTGCGATTTCGATGGCTTCATTTAATACAAGCGAGTTCCGGAAGGGGCTGAAAGTCCAGATTGATGGCGATCCGTACATCATGATCGAATGCAACTTTGTAAAGCCAGGGAAGGGTCAGGCTCTTTACAAATGCAAGCTTCGCAATCTGCTGAGAAGTACAGTGCTCGATCGGACGTACAAGAGTGGTGATTCGCTCGAGGCTGCTGACATTACAACAATTGATGCTCAATTCCTGTACAAGCAGGGAGACTTGTTTGTCTTTATGGATAACGATAATTACGAACAGTACGAGTTGTCGTCTGAACAAGTTGATGACGCATGGAAGTGGCTGAAGGAAGGGACGATCTGTTCCATGATGCTTTACAATGAAAATCCGATCACCATGGAGCCACCTCAGCACATGGTATTGCAAGTTGAGTATGCCGAACCTGCTGTTCGCGGAAATACTGCAACAAATCTGACGAAGCCAGTGAAACTTGAGACCGGAGCGGAAATTATGGTGCCTGCATTTATTGAGCAGGGCCAATTCGTGAAGGTAGATACTCGAAATGCTGAATACACAGAACGAGTTAAAGAATAGATGTCGAATAGATAGGCATCTATTTTATCTTGAGATAGACGCAATCAGTATTCGGCTACTGATGGTTGCCGCGCGCCAGATTTCGGCAATAGTCAAAGAGTGTATACCATTCAATTGCCGCTACCTCACGGAGTACCTGGCACACAACTTCGTTGGAATCACGGCGTGCCGATTCGCAGGCTTCAATAAATAATTGTGGTTTCCAGTACGTACATTGTGATAGCCACTGAGCTTCATTTGGCAGTTCGATGTGTGCAACATGTTTTTTCACTCGGTCTCCAAGTGCAGGAAACAATGAATGGTCTCCGACGCGGCGAAACCAATAGGCCGCATTCCCTGCATCAGGTTCTCGACGATGCATGATGCCATGCCACCAGCTGCCCTCTGGCGTGTCAATGTTTTGGCTGAGATCATGAGACCGTTCAAGGAATCCATTCCATAGCCATATGCCAGCAAGGCAACAATCGGCTTCTGCTGGCGATGCAACGGAGGCTCCGAATAAAGTTTCTGATGAGGTTTCGTCTATCCGTTGGTCGAATCCGGCCTTCGGTGTTCCTGGCCCAAGTGGCGGTAGGTCTGGGTCAAGCAGGTCAGCGATCGCGGAAGGAAGGCAAAAAGAAGGTGTCAGCATGTCAGTTGAAGTTGTCTCACGTCACCGGGTGGCGGCGGGTATCGTTAATTTAAAAATTCAACGTGAATCGCCACTCTGCTTCACGCTTTTCATGGTTTCACCACGGTCTCCTTGAACAGTTTGCAAATAGGGCTCCGTGTTCCATCAGGACGCACAAGCCAAAAACCTTTATACCTGTTTTCTGATTTCGGAGACGCTGTGGTCCTTTCATTACAGTAGATTTGCCAGTAGACCGCGTACAGACAGCCGAACTTGCGAGCAACGTTCAATAACTCGGTGGTTCGC
>CAJQGO010000287.1 GCA_905477565.1 uncultured Planctomycetota bacterium | reverse complement strand
GAAAGGAGGCCAAGTTCTTTGATAGCCGCTTGCTCTGTATCTGTGAGATCAAGCGTTCGGATTGGTTTCTCTTCTGTGAGATGGCTTTGGCACTTTTTAAGTACGTCGAGTCGGCTCTTCGCTTCCTTGTCCTGCCCTCGCGCGTTCCGTTCTGCTTTGGGTAAAATTGTTTCAAAGTGCTGCAGGTCGGCGAGCAATAATTCAAGTTCAATAGTTTCCATGTCAGCAACAGGGTCAACCGTTCCGGCAACATGAATCACGTCTGGGTCATCGAAGCATCGCACAACTTGCAGGATTGCATCGACCTCACGAATGTGCGCGAGAAACTTATTTCCCAAGCCTTGCCCTTCACTTGCTCCCTGGACTATTCCTGCAATATCCACGAGCTTAAGTGCAGCAGGAATCACTTTTTGTGTCTGAACGTGCTTCGTAATTCGATCGAGACGCTCGTCAGGCACGCTCACCATGCCCTCGTTGGGTTCAATCGTGCAGAAGGGATAATTTTCACTTTGTGCTGCTTTGGAAAGAGTTAACGCATTAAAAAGCGTACTTTTCCCAACATTTGGCAGGCCAACAATACCAGCTTCCATATATGTTACGAGGTGGCAGTCGCCGCCCTTTCTCCACCAAAGATAGTTCTTTTTGCGACCACCCACCAACCTGGTCGATCAAGTCCCCTGTACGGAGAGTTCTCTGGCAGGTGTTGGATAAGATAGGAGTGTGCTCCGGCTAGGTTGTGGTACGGGAGTGACGGAAAGAGATGGTGCAATGCGTGATACCGGATTGAAAACGGAAAGAAAAGAAGTGTCAGCGGGTCATTGCGCGTGAAATTACACGAATCAAGAATGTGCGACTCGACGTCACTTGTCTCCCCATCTCCATCAAAGTGGTGGTCGGCAAGTTGTCGCATTTGGTTCATTATAAGTGTTGTTAAGCCAAGCACGTAAAGGAGAGGGATACGGCTCAAAGGGGCGGCACCTGTAAAAACAGCGAGTGGAATAGCAGCTGCTCGAATAAAGCAGAGCACTTCCATTGCGGTGATTACTTTCCTGTCAAAGTCGTTAATTTGTCGTCTGTATTTTAAGTTGAGCGTGAGTGAACTGCCCCGTTCGAGTACAAACTCGCGAAGTCGTGGATGTAGGAAACTTAATGGTGCGAGTAGAAAACGAAGGAAAACGATGATGGGATATGCCAATATGAAGAGGCTGTAGCAAAGAGCGCTCTTCCAGTTGCCTGCCTCTAAGACGTTGGCTACATACTCAGGATCTTCAGGTGTGCCATACATTCGCTGACTGTGATGGTCACGGTGATGTCGAGTGAAAAAGCATGAGGGAGTCAGTGTGAAAACACCAACAAGAAGATTCCAGGCTACTTTGAACGTTCGCATCTCGTTTGCACCGAGGTGGCAGACTTCATGAATCAGCGAGCCCAGTCGATAAAGCCAAAAAACTGCGATTGGGAATGCAACAATTTGTTGCCACGAACCAAGCGGAGCAAGGAGATAAATCATGGCAGCTGAGTAGGCGAAGACCAGGCTCAGCAAAAAGTCGGCCCAGTAACGAACGGGCGATACTTTGAAGAAATTCGTATCAGACTGGCTGATAGTTTTACGGGCGTCACGAATCCATGTGGGAACACTGCCTGTGTAAGAAGAGCCTGTCAATTCGTTTGTCGATACGTCAACGGCCTCAAGTGTTTGTTCCATTGAACTCTCCTCTATAAACTTGCACAGTGCTGGTGGAATCTGTTTTGTATGATTCTGAAGGGGAAACGTTGTGAAATCCAAGTCGCCACCATCTGCTACTAGCATAGGTAACAGACCAAAAACGTCGAAATCTCAAAAGGGGTTGTCGTCTAAAAGCAGCAAAACCACGCTCAATAGTGGTTCTCGGAAGATCCTTGGGTCCTCATTCTTCAATCGACGCGCCGACTCAGTTGCTCGAGATCTCCTAGGTTGTTGGCTTATCGTCCAGCGAGGCAAGCGGCATCAAGAAAAACACCGTATTTTTGAAACAGAGGCTTATCTTGGCCCCCACGATCTTGCCTGCCATGGTCGTACGGGGCCAACGCCACGAAACCAGACAATGTTTGGGCCCGCAGGACATTGGTACGTTTACCTTTGTTACGGAATGCACTGGATGCTGAATATAGTGACCGGACGGGAAGGTCTGCCAGCTGCTGTGCTTCTTCGTGGGGTCGGGAATTCCGTGGGGCCCGGCCGCCTCACAAAAATGCTTGGTGTCACGAAACACTATGATGGAAGACAAGCCAACTCAGTCACGGGGTTATGGATTGAAGAAGGGACAGGAGTGCCGCGTCGTCAAATCCAGCGGACGCCGCGCATTGGAGTCGACTATGCTAAAGAATGGGCCGAAAAACCATTGAGATACGTTGTTGATCCAAACATCTTTGAAGTGCGGTCCGTAATAACTGATGGGCTGTGCCAATAGTCAAGAGAAGAATGCCTTGGAAGGGGAAGTTGAAGTGATGACTGTTTTTCACCATGAAAGTCGCTATGGTTCCTCATCCAGAGTACATCTGGTTTGGATTGTCATAATGTGTATGTCAGGAGTTTTTATGACAGACGAAATTGTTGCGGAGGAGTCATCTTCGGTTGCGACGGCAACTTTTGGAGGAGGCTGTTTTTGGTGCACCGAAGCGGTGTATGCTGAAATCCGTGGGGTGAAGAGTGTTACGAGTGGTTACACGGGTGGTCGGATTCCGAATCCAAACTACAAACAGGTCTGTAGTGGTCTCACCGGTCATGCTGAAGCAGTTGAGATTGAGTATGATCCGGCAGTTGTACCGTATGAGAAACTGCTCGAAATATTTTTTGCAACACATGATCCGACGACACTCAATCGGCAAGGTGCAGATGTTGGCACTCAGTATCGTTCAGCAATTTTCTATCACGACGACACACAAGAAGAGATTGCCAAGAAAGTTATCGCAAAGCTCAATGAATCAAAAGTTTTCTCATCTCCGATCGTAACTACGCTGGAGAAAGCAAAAGTTTTCTACCCTGCTGAAAACTATCACCAAGACTATTTTGCGAATAATGGCTATCAGCCGTACTGCCAGGCAGTTGTTGCACCCAAGGTGGCAAAGGTACGTAAAGTCTTTAAAGAACTTTTGAAAACAGAGTAACGTCGATGACAAGAGTGAGGCGTGTCTAAGGGGCGGTGGTTGTCGCCCGGTTTTCAGTTAGTAGTGTTTTTAGTCGTCGGAGTATCGAGCGACAAGTTCACCTGCTTCAACCGGGCTGCCAGGGCTTACGAGTACTTCTGAGAGAGTTCCGTCCTGCTCGGCATAAACAGTTGTTTCCATTTTCATGGCTTCTAAACTGAGGATTTTATCACCCTTCTTGACGGTGTCGCCCGGCTTGACGGCAACCGTCACAATTAATCCAGGCATTGGAGCGCCAATATCCCGAGGATTACCAACGTCCGCTTTTGGGCGTTGTTGGATGGTGCCTTCGAGAGTGCGGTCGATAACCGACACACTACGAGGTTGCCCGTTTAGTTCAAAGAAAACAGTCCGTGTGCCATCCTCATGGGCCTCTCCAACTGTCAAAAGGCGGATGACGAGCGTTTTGCCCGGTTCGATATCAACAAAAAGCTCTTCGCCTTGTTTCGGCCCCTCAAGAAAATCCGGGGTTGGGAGGACAGCGACATCACCGTATGTCGCTCTGTGTTCAGCGAAATCCTGAAAGACTCGTGAATAGAGAAGCCATGATGAAACTTCACGTGGGGATGCCTCGTGGCCAAGAAGAGAGGTGACTTCAGCCGTTGCGTCTTCCATATTGGCTGGCGGAAGTGTGGCTCCTGGCCGGCCGTCAATAATCGTCTGATTGCGAACGACTCGCGCAACGACTTCGGCTGGAAAGCCCCCCGGTGGCTGTCCCATGCGGCCTGACAGAAGATCGACCACAGATTCTGGAAAAGCTATCTCACGGTTAGTTTCCAGAAGTTCACTGGCCTCCATGTCATTGGTAACAAGTAGAAGTGCAAGGTCACCAACCGCTTTACTCGTTGGTGTTACCTTAACAATGTCTCCAAGGAGTTGGTTTACCTCTGCGTATGTTCGGCACACGTCTTCCCAACGGTCTGTAAGACCAAGAGCCCGCGCCTGTTCGAGCAAGTTGGTAAATTGACCACCTGGCATCTCGTGAAGATAGAGGTCTGCATCAGGTGCTTTCATTCCACACTCAAATGGAGAGTAGTGTTCCCGAACTGCTCCCCAGTAGTGCGTTAACTGCCGGAGAGGCTCGGGGTCGAGGCCTGTGTCGAGGTCAGTGTTCCGTGTTGCTTCGACGATGGCATTGAGGTTTGGTTGGCTTGTGAGTCCAGCGAAGGGCGCCATGGCTGCATCCACAATACTCGCTCCATGCCGAGCAGCTTCCAGACAACTTGCGAGCGAAGCGCCTGATGTGTCGTGGGTGTGAAAATGGATCGGAAGACCAACTTCGTCATGGAGTGCTTTTGCCAATCGGCCTGCAGCAAATGGCTTGCAAAGACCAGCCATATCCTTGATTGCCAGAAGGTGAGCGCCTCGTTTTTCAAGCTCTTTTGCAAGGTCTACATAATACTTCAGAGTGTACTTGTCTCGTTTGGGGTCGAGTACATCGCCGGTGTAACAGACAGTGGCTTCGCACAGGGCCCCACTCTCCTGAACAGCTGTCATGGCGACCTCCATGTTTGGGACCCAGTTCAATGGATCAAAAACTCGGAATACGTCGATTCCAGCCGATGCAGATTCCCTGACAAATCCTTGAACAACATTATCAGGATAATTTGTGTACCCCACGGCATTACTTGCACGAAGAAGCATTTGGAAAAGAATGTTTGGTACCTTTTCACGCAGTCGGGTCAAACGCTCCCAAGGACACTCCTTCAGAAATCGCATCGCGGTATCAAAGGTTGCGCCACCCCACATCTCGAGTGAAAAGAGACCATTCGCAAGCCTGGCATACGCGTCAGCGACGGCGATCATGTCATAGCTTCTCATGCGAGTTGCCAAGAGTGACTGATGAGCGTCACGCATTGTGGTATCTGTCAGGTAAAGACCCTTGTGCGACCGAAGGGTGGCAGCAAATTTCTCTGGTCCAAGTTCAAGAAGTTTTGTCCGACTGCCGGCTGGCGGGGCCTGCTGGGAATCAAACGCTGGCACAATTGCTGGACTTCGACGCACAACTGGCTGACGATTTTTCATCAGCGGGTTACCATTTACGATGGTTTCAGCAAGAAAGTTGAGGAGGCGAGTGGCGCGATCCTGCCGAATCGGGAAGTCGAAAAGGCTCGGTGTTTCATCGATGAAACGTGTGGTGCAATTCCCTGCGAGAAACTCTGGGTGCGTTACAAGGTTGATAAGGAACGGAATGTTGGTTTTGACTCCCCGCACACGAAACTCTTGGAGGCACCGTTCAATATGACCGGCTGTTTCGACGTGAGAGAGTCCTCGTGCAGTTACTTTCACTAAGAGTGAGTCAAAATATGGCGTGACAACGGCTCCAGAGAAGGCCGTGCCTGCATCGAGTCGAATCCCCATCCCACTTGCTGAACGGTACGCTGTAATTCGACCATAATCTGGCAGAAAACGGTTTTCCGGATCTTCCGTTGTGACCCGACATTGGATGGCGGCTCCCATGGTGCGTATGGCACTTTGGTCTCCCAGCCCGATTTCTGGATCTGTCAATTTTTTGCCCGCAGCAATCTGTAGCTGTCTGCGAACAATATCAACACCTGTGATCTCTTCGGTCACGGTGTGTTCAACCTGAATACGTGGGTTGACTTCGATGAAATAAAATCGGTCGGCATCAGCATCGACAAGGAATTCAACTGTTCCGGCATTCTCGTATTTAGCGGTTCGTCCAATGGCGATTGCAGCGTCACATATCTGCTCTCGAATGGTCGGAGGAATATTCGGTGCCGGAGCTACCTCGACAACTTTTTGATGCCTGCGCTGAACTGAACAGTCTCGCTCGTAAAGGTGTACAAGGTTTCCGTGTGTATCTCCAAGAAGTTGTACTTCTATGTGTCTGGCACGCTCGATAAACTTTTCAATGAAGACGCTTGTACTGCCAAAAGCAGTTTTGCTTTCACGCTGAGCGCTTTCCAGTGCAGCCGGCAGGTCTTCTTTGGTTCGTACGATTCGCATGCCACGACCACCACCACCATGAGCCGCCTTGAGCATGACAGGGAACCCAAGTTCCTCAGCAGTTTGAATTGCCTCTTCGAGGCTTTCGAGGGCACGTGACGACCCCGCGAGAATCGGGACGCCAGCACGTTCAGCAAGTTCCCGAGCGGCGGTTTTATCTCCGAGGTTTTCTAAAAGTTCAACTCGTGGTCCAACAAAGATGATTCCCGCTTCGCCACAAGCCCGAGCAAATTGGGCGTTTTCGGAGAGGAATCCGTAGCCCGGATGAATCGCATCAACGTTGTGTTCTTTCGCAAGCGAAACGATCCCATCAATATCGAGGTAGCTTCGTAATGGTTCGCCAGGGCGTCCGACAACATACGCTTCGTCTGCTTTAAAACGGTGTAAAGAGAACCGGTCTTCATGGGCATAAATTGCTACGGTTCGCATTCCGAGTTCATGTGCTGAACGAAAGACGCGGATGGCAATTTCACTACGATTTGCAACAAGAAGTTTGCGGATTGGTTGCATGACAATGACTTCGTACTCAATGGAAAAATTAATGTGTTTCTCAAAACCGACGGGTACGGCACAGGAGTGTTTTCAGGTAACAAGAAGCCTATGTCAGGCGTACTCCATAAAATAGCTGCCCAAAAATCCTGTCTCAGTGCTCCATCGTACCGTGCGTTTGCAGTCGGTCATACAGGGGAGGTGCTGCGCCGAGGAATAAGGGCCTCTCGGAATTGGCGGTGGGTATCGTTCACATGCGTGAGCGATCTTCAGCGTAACTGGCTCTTAGATATGCTGGCGTTAATTCAGCTGGTGAAGTAGTTAAACCGTTTTCAAATTTTTCCAGACCGAGACACGATAATGTGCGAGTGTGTGGATGCCATGCTTCTGCTGGTGGGACTTTGAGTGTTCCGGGGCTGTCGTTTATTTTATGGATACTATCGTGTTGCATGGCAAGACCCGGACCAGTGACGAGCGACCCTGGAGCCAACGTTTTATGCCACTCTTCAGGTTTCTGTAACGTGCCCTCACTGATCTTCCAAATGAGGCTGTCCGCTGGTCGTGACGCTGTTGTGGCATAGAGTTCTCCGCGTCCAGCATCAAAAATGACTTCCACTTGATCGCACGAACCACATTCAGCAACGGCCTGACTTGCCAGACAGGATGCTGTTGAAACGCCCACAAGGGAGCAGTCATTCGTCCAGGCAAGTGCTTTCGCTGTCGTGACGCCTACTCTCAGGCCTGTAAAAGGACCGGGGCCTGTTGCGACAATTACAAGGTCAACCTCATCGAGTGGCCAGCCGGCTGATTCAATGAGTGCACCAAGAGTTGACATGAGGTGTCGTCCCTGCCCACCCTCTTCAGGGAGCTGAGATTCCTGCATAAGGAGATTTCCGAAACGATCCGACTCGGGTTCTCCGGCATGGAGTGATGGCAGAGAACCAACCGCCACGCTGCCCGGACTCGTGCTGGTCTCGATAGCTAGAAACTTATGAATTGAGGGCATGTGGAGAGTCTGCTTGACCGCGACCGAACAGTGAACAAAACTTGTTGTATTATTATGGAGTATGTTGATCCAGAGAGCACATCAGAAAAATTGGATTTAGCGTTTATTTTTGGTGTGCCAGAATCTCTGTACTGTTTTTCGGCGTCTTAGCGTGTGCCCTGTTAGATCGCCACAACACTGATTACTCGAGGCTGATCCAGCGACAGGGAAGTATTTGTGAAGATTGCACTGATTAGTGACATTCATGGAAATCTGGAGGCACTCACTGCAGTTCTTCAGGATATTGAAGAGCAGAGTGTTGATGCGCTCTACTGTCTTGGCGACATCGTCGGATATGGCCCTAATCCGTGCGAGTGTCTTTCTACAGTTCGTGATCGATGTGAGAAGATAATTCTTGGTAATCATGATCAAGCGGCCCTATTTGATCCAGATGGATTCAACGTAGGAGCAGAACGGGCAATTCGCTGGACCCGTGATCAACTTGAGTTTCATGATCAGCGATCGCGTCGGTCAGAGGAGAACCTCTTCGATTTCCTTGGTGAATTACCGAGAAGCTTCAAGGAAGGGGAAATGCTTTTTGTTCATGGGTCAGCACGACGTCCGCTCGATGAGTATGTGTTTCCCGAAGACATCTATAACCCACTGAAACTGAATCACATATTTGAACTGGTTTCTCGTCTCTGCTTTCAAGGGCATACGCACATTCCAGGAGTCTTCACCATCGCGCCTGAATTCGTAGCTGCGGCCGTTGGACCAGGCACAACTGAGGTCAGGATGGTCTTGCCAGCCACCAAGGCCATGATCAATGTTGGATCTGTCGGACAGCCCAGAGATAATGATCCTCGATCCTGTTATGTCATTGTTGAGGATTTTGAAACCGTGCGTTATCGGCGAATACAATACGATGTGAAAGCGACCTGCGACAAGATTTACAATATTCCTGAACTGGACAACTTTCTCGGTGATCGGCTGTTAGTAGGGCGTTAATAAAAACAGAAGACGCCCCCTCCTGATTGCAC
>CAJQGO010000286.1 GCA_905477565.1 uncultured Planctomycetota bacterium | reverse complement strand
CCTACACTTTCCCCCCGTCTCCCAACGAGCGCAAGATCATTCGGCACCAACGTGCCTGCAGGCAACAATTGCTCGAGCACCGGATGTCGCCCCTGATCAATAGCGAGTACCGTATCATTAGAAATGTCAGCACGCACCCATCGACGTGACCTCGCCACATCAGCAAATGTCAGGAGTACATCGACGGTCGCTACCTGCTCTGCAACCTCATCCAGACGCTCTCGATGCTGTGCCACATAATTTCGTAAATTCTCAAAGAGTTCGAGTTCCCGACGAACACCTTCTTCCTCGGCACCAAGAACTTGCCGCTGACGCTCATCAAGCTCTGGTGTCGTGTATCGTTCAGCATTTTTAACGGTCTGTTTTCGAACATACTCGGATGGCACTTTATCTGAATAGCCCCGACCTACTTCCAGGAAAAATCCAAAAACCCTGTTAAAGCCAACTTTGAGTTTTGGAATGCCCGTCCGCTCACTCTCTGAGGCCTGATATTTCGTGATCCATGCCTTCCCACCCGTTGCAAGTTCAACGCACTCATCATAGCGACCATCGAATCCTGGCCGAATAAAACCTCCATCACGCGCAAAGGTTGGACAGCCGTCACGAAGCGTTGCCGTGATTTGCTTTGAAAGATCAAGACATGGGTCAAAATGCTCACCGAAATGGGCGAGTAGCGTAGACCCATTGGGTGCATCTGTTGCCACCAGTGCCCCTGCTTCACCAAGCAGCGTAATCAATTCCGGCAGGATTTTTGTGACGTGACCGATCCGCTCAATGTCTCGCGGCCCAGCTCGACCAGACATAACACGTCCTATCAATCGCTCAATATCACCGACTCCCTGAAGTGTTGCACTCAATTGATTCGCAATACTGGGGTGATCCACAAGCACGGCAACTGCATCTATTCGCTCCTCGATTGCGGTCTTCTCAACCAGAGGGGCGGTCAGCCAGTCGACCAGAAGCCGACTTCCCATAGCCGAACGTGTTTTTCCGAAGGCACCCGCCAACGAACCGTCTCGACGGTGCCCAGACTGAGAAGAACTTCGTACGAGTTCCAGGCTCCGCCGGGTTGCTTCATCAATCTCCATTCGCGATCCTGATCGCCAGGCTGAGAGAGTCTTAATTCGACTAATGGCTGCTGGTTCATTCTCTTCGAGATATGCAAGGATGCCTCCAGCCGCAGTTATCGCCAACTGTTCTTCCGGAAGATTAAATCCCAGCCCATCGAAACGAAGACTACCAATTGCCGAGGTCACTTTTGTTTCAGCCTGCTTATCTTCAAACCACCATTCCGGACGTGCCGTCAAAACTGTTTTAATTCCAGATTCGGCAAGAAGTTTTTCTACAAACGACCGATCCCGCTCACTACAAAGTATCTCGGACGCCTCAAGCCTCAACAGATGATCTTTTAATTCTTCGACAGTTCGGACTGCTGACTGAAAACAACCAACCGACACATCAATCCATGCAATCCCAACAGTCGCGGCACTCTCATAAAAATCTTTGCCAAGATTCTCTCGTGACGGAAGAGCCTCGGGGGCGATCGCTACAAGATGGTTTGCACTATCGGGCTGAAGTAGCGATTCATCTGAAGCAATCCCAGGGGTAACAATTCGTGTGACTTCCCGTCGCAGCAGACCTTTTGTCGTTTTTGGGTCATCTATTTGTTCACAGATTGCAACGTGCTCACCAGCCGCAACAAGCTTTACGAGTTGTGGGTCTAGTTGATGGTGCGGAAAACCGGCCATCGGGGTTGCATTTGGACCCTTGTCTCTGCTGGTGAGAGTGAGGTCGAGCAATTCAGATGCTCGTTTTGCATCGTCTCCAAAAAGTTCATAAAAGTCCCCCATCCGGAACAGTACCAGAGCACCCGGACAACGGGCCTTTGCCGCCTCAAATTGTTGCATCATGGGGGAAGCCATGTCAGGAATGTAGCAGCCTTTACCGAACCGCGAGAAGGACGTAAAACGTTAAAGGAGCGGCGTCCGATGAGGGGCCCCTGCGATGGAGGCCTGTGAACCTGGTCAGGGCTTAACCGCAGCAGCCATAAGCAGTCGTCTCTTTGTGCGGTGGGCCTCTCATCGGCAGTCGCTCTGACTCGCAGAATATCCTGCGAAACAGGGGTCTTGAAACCCTTGCCCAATGCGTTTTTTCCTTTTTTAACCAAAACCAGTGAGTGCCATGGCTGATCCGGCTGCCTATCAGGTTGTTGCACGCCGGTACCGGCCACAGCGTTTTGCTGATTTAATCGGCCAAGAACACGTTGCTCGCGGACTTGCCGGAGCAATTGATTCAGGCCGCATTGGCCACGCCTACCTCTTCACTGGTGCCCGGGGCGTTGGGAAAACAAGTGCGGCCCGCATATACGCCAAAGCACTTGAATGCACAAATCGGGAATCCGGTGAACCTTGTAACCTTTGTGAACGCTGCCAAGCGATTGCCGCAGGCCAAGACGTCGATGTCATTGAGATTGATGCTGCAAGCAACCGCGGGATCGATGAAATCCGTCAACTGCGACAGAATGTTGCTGTGAGACCAGCGAATGGCAATTACAAGACATACATTATTGATGAAGTTCACATGCTTACCAGAGAGGCGTTCAATGCCCTCTTGAAAACTCTTGAGGAACCGCCACCTCATGTCAAATTTGTACTCTGCACCACAGAACCAGAAAAACTTCCCATTACTATTTTGTCTCGCTGCCAGCGATTTGATTTTCAGTCTGTTAATACGCCTGCCATCGCACAACGCCTTGGTCAAATAGTTGAAAGTGAAGGCCTAACAGTCGCCCCTGCTGCACTTGAACTCATTGCTCGTCGAGCAGCCGGCAGTATGCGAGACAGCCAGTCGCTACTCGAACAACTCTTTGGAATTGCAGCTGGTGATAAAAAGAGCATAGAAGTTGAAGATGTTCATGCTGTCATCGGAACGGGGAAAGATGAAAAAGTCGGTGAACTTGCTCAAGCAATTATCAACCGAGACTCTCCTCTAGCGATTTCTGCACTCCACGACTGCCTTTCACAGGGAGCCGATGCTGGTGGTGTACTTGAGCAGCTGCTCATCGCACTTCGGAATTGCTTAGTTGCGAGCGTAGGCTGTGGGCCAGAAACGTTTACTGGAAGCAATTCGTTCGGTATCGACTTTGCAGAACTTGGCAAGCAGACAGGAACTGAAACCATGCTCGCCATGCTTCAGATCATTGATCATTCGCTTGCAAGAATGCGGCTAAGCACACACACAACCGTTCTCGCCGAAATGGCAATAATTCGTCTTGCCGCACTTGAAGACCTCGACAATCTCAGTGAAATAATTTCTGGCATAAAGCCGGCTGATGAAAAAAAAAAGCTGACGCCAGAAGCTAACCAACAGACTGCTAAGACCGACCAACCCGCTTCGGCAAACTTTTCAAGCGTCAAAGCAAAAACGCCCGCCCGTCAGACACAAGTTGAAAAAAGCACTCCAAATCAAGTCACTGAGCCACTCGTGATTTGGAAAAATGCAGGAGAAATAGTTGGGGGACTTGCCAGTGACTTCGCCGCCATGGCTACATCAGCTTCACAGGAGGCAAATCATTTCAAGATTGAGTTCCCAGCATCAGCAGGATCCGCAACTGCTTTTCTGAACCGGAACGAGATCACCAAACAGTTTCAGAACGCACTGGAAAACCTTACGGGGCAATCCTGTCGGTATTCAGTGGTTCTTCAGGAACCGGAATCCGCCGCAACTCCGTCAGGGTCTACCCAATCTCAGGACGGGACGCTCAACAAACCCTCAAAGAACCCGCTCAGCAAAACGGTTATATCTTCCTCGGGGCTCCTCAAAGAGGCAGTTCAGAATCCACTTGTGAGTCATGCCCTCACAACTTTTGATGCAGCCATTCGAAAAGTTGACCCACCAAGAAAGCCAGCAAAATCCCATCAAAGAATGAGTGACGCAGAAGAAAACAATACGGAAGAAAACGGAGCAACATAATGGCTAAAACGAA
>CAJQGO010000285.1 GCA_905477565.1 uncultured Planctomycetota bacterium | reverse complement strand
TGCAACTTGTGCCAGCTCTCCTTTATGCATTACTGCTATTCGGTCAGCAAGAAGCACCGCCTCTGACATATCGTGTGTCACTAGAACGACACTCAGCGTTAATTTCTTCTGGAGTGATCGGAATTCTTGTTGCAAGGCATCACGTGTAATCGGATCGAGTGCTCCAAATGGCTCATCCATCAAAATTGCTTGTGGGTTCGACGCTAGAGCTCTTGCGAATCCCACTCGTTGTTGCTGTCCACCGGAAAGTTCTGATGGAAGGCGAGCTTGATATTCATTCGCTGGCAGATCCACCATTGCGAGCAACTCGTTGACACGTTCACCAGTCGCCTCTTTGGTCCAGCCCAATAACTGAAGCGTAACACCAACGTTCTGGCCCACGGTCATATGAGGGAATAGCCCAACACCCTGAAATGCATAGCCTATTGACCGCCTCAGACCCACAGGATCGACATTCGTGACGTCTTCACCCATCACCTTAACTGAACCGGACGTTGGCTCAATGAGCCTGTTGATCATCTTTAGCGTTGTCGTTTTTCCACTGCCTGATCCACCAACTATCGCCAAAACCTCTCCCTGCGCTACAGAAAGATCAACTGATTTCACTGCGGGCTCATTGGAATTGCCAAAACACTTGGTAAGAGCAATGAGTTCTATAGCGGGAACGTGCATGTTCTCCGTACAACTCCTAACCAAACGGACAGTGATTTACGTAGCAATCGTGTCAAACTGAAAGTGGTCGCAAGCAGGCCACGGCAAAGTCGCCAGCGTCGTCTGTCCAGATTTTCTCCAAACCCAGACCACTCTGCTCTGCAAGAAGCTCGAACTCTTTCGGAGTGTACTTGTGAGACTCCTCCATGCGGATTGCTTCACCGGCTTCGAATGTGACTGCCTCACCAGCCATCTCAACAGAGTGACTTTCATCCACCCATAGCCGACTGACAATGGCACCCTCATCCTCAACCCAGTCGGCACGGAAGGAAAACTTGTCGCGGTTGAGGGCTACACCAAGTTCGTCAGCAAGTCGATCAATAACATTATAATTAAATTCTGCAGTAACCCCCTCGGAGTCGTTATAGGCAGCTTCCATACGATCCTGATCTTTTTTGCAATCAAACCCAACAACAACAGCGCCAGGGCCACCAGACAATTCCTCTTCGGGCTGTTCTTGTATCATGGCGTGGAATGTTCGGAGAAGCGATGCAGCGTCGGATCGGCTGAAGTTGCCAACTGTTGAACCAGGAAAGTAGATTGCTCGAGAACGCACTGCTGCTTCACACGCTGGAATTGGATGCCCTTTTGTAAAGTCCGCCCAGATGGGCAACACTTCAATATCATGCCTGTCCGCAATCGCGGTTGCAGACTCGAGGAGAAAGTCACGACTTATATCGACTGGGACATAGGCAGCAGGGTCTGGCATAGCGGCTAGCAAAAGATCTGTTTTCAGGCTTGCACCACTGCCAGGTTCGATGAGCATACACCCGTTGCCCAAGGCATCTCCAATGGCACCGGATATCTCCCGCATGAGCGCGAGTTCGGTCCTTGTTATATAGTACTCATCGACTTCACAGATTTGTTCAAATAGCATGCTTCCGCGTTGGTCGTAATGTAGCTTTGCAGGAAGTGACTTTTCTGTCGCAGTGAGACCTTCAACCACTTCTTCAAGCAAAGGTCGCTGCTGAGGGGCAAATTCAAGAAGCTCTAATCCGTCTTGTACCGTTACTTGTTCGTTTTCCAACTGACATCCAGAAATATTCTCGACGGACACACACACCCCATTCCTTAAGGCCCAATCCAAGCAGCGGTAGTAGCTTCAAAGATCACAAATTTTGTACAGTAGCGTCTCCAAGTGGATCAGCCTTCTCACCGAAACCTACAGCCCAGTTCACAAATGATCAACTATTTTTCCAATATTGTTGCTTATTTCAGGCTAAAACTGCTGCATTCAATACGTTGACCAGCCGGCCCCACATTGAAAAGTCCTATTTTCACGAGCTCTGATCGAATGAATACCATGCCAGCATACAGGCAATGCCAAATCTCCCGAAATTCGCTTTTGTGTCGGTTTTACGGCCCATACCTTCTGGCTGGGCTCCTTTGTGTTCTTGTCATGGCCACACAGTGTCAAGCAGCCCAATCAGCTCCTGATGCATCAGGGACGCAACCACCCACAAATGCACAAGAAAACCAGCCCATCAAAAAAGGGGCTCCAGACGATTCAAAAAATAATGCCTCATCTGCAACCATTGATGCCGCCAAGGTTCGTGAAGAAATTGACGCCGTACGTACTGACAACTCACTACCAGAAGAGTTGCGAACTCGTTGTCAGGAAGTCCTCACCTCCACCCTGAAAGACATCGAATGCAGGGACGAAGACCAGCAGCAAATCAAGCAGCTTGTGAAAGCATTACAGTCTTCGGAGCAGCGCAAAAAGTCTGCTGAAGCTACCGATGAGGACCCCATCACCATATCACTTGGTGGAGTTACTTCTGAAAGTGACGCCGGTAAAATTGAAGAACTTTTAAGAACCCTCAATAAAGATCTCCTTACCACAACAGGTCAAGCAAACCAGATCCAGCAGCAACTCAATGCCCGTCGCACAGAGACGAAAGCACTCCCCGTCCAGATAGCTCAGACCGAAGAGGAACTAGGTTCATTAGAGGTCCCGGAAGAAAATGCTGATTCCAATCCTGTACTTGCCGCAGCACTGAAGCAGGCAGCAGTCGCGAAGCGGGCAAAGCTTGAGACTGTTCTCGAGCTCTCTCGACAAAAAATTGCAACATACGATGCTGAGGCAAGCATCCTTCCACTAGAAAAAGCGGCTCTCGACAAGCGTGCAGATGCGCTGTCAAAAGCCTTAACCAACGTCACTGCATGGATTACACGACGCCATACAGACGAAATCACAAACCAAATCGCTGAGTATCGTGCGTCTGTGACAGAAGCTGATTTTGCTGACAAGAATGCTTATGAACATTTTTTCGAGTTACTTGATCTGTGGCCGCTCACCGTTGCAAGTGCAGAGTCATGGAGCACCCAACTGCTCTCGCTAAAAGAAAAAACAAATAGTCTGCGGGACGACCTGCAAGAGACTGCATCACTTGTGGACGCAGATAGAGCAACCGGATCGGGATTGAGTCGCACCGCCGGCTACCTGTTGCGCAGAAAACATGTCATGCTGAATCGGGAACGAGCGACGCTAAGCCAAGCGTATTCCCGGGGCAACGCAGTTGACAGTGCACAAGATATTCTTGGTGACATCGACACTGAAATTGATAAAGCAGACCAGCAACAAAAATCCGTCCGAAATCCGGAACAAAAGAAGGTACTTACTGCACGGAAGAAAATTCTTAGTGCGATGAGTCTTGATATCGACCGCTGCCTCGTTGACATCCTTATTCCATCTGGCGTCAATCTGGATAAACTATCACATATAATAGATGAATATCAGCATCTTATTGATACCAACCTTCTCTGGGTTCGCAGTGACAAACCAGTACGGTTCTCGGATGCAACCCGACTCCTGACAGTCGTAAAGCAGTTTGAAACACACCCGGTTGCTAAGGTTTTCGCGTCATTCTGGAATACCGTCAAGGCTAAACCCTACCTTGCAACCTCCTTCCTTTTGATCACTTTGTCGCTCGCGCTGTCATACAGATATTTTATCCGAAGAATTACGGCATTAAGTAGTTCCATCAGTGGCTCGAATGCCATGCGGCTATTGCCAACGCTACAGGGCGTCTGCTACACAATTTTTGCTGCTCTTCCCTTGTGGTTTGCACTGACTGCCATTTCTTGGTTTCTTGGTCATTATGCCGAACCAGAGTCAACAGAATCTTCTCTTGCTGATGCACTCGGCGTAACGGCGCTGGTGTTTCTTCCACTAGAAATTCTTCGTCAACTGATACGACCCCATGGTGTAGCAACTGCACACTTCGGCTGGCCTGAACTAGTCATCAAGCCACTTGGGCAGGCCGTGCGACGCTTCGGATGGATAGGGCTGACTCTTGTTTTCCTCGCAACGTTTCTTCTCCTAGAGCGGTATGTCCACCGTGAGGTTTCAGCACTGGCGCGTATAGTGTTTTCGATATTAATGATTTTCATTGCAAGTACGCTCTGGAAACTACTGGGGAAAAAAACTGGCGTTATTGCAGGGCTTGAAGCAACTCAGCCAGACAGCCTCCTGGCCAAACTGACCTGGATCTGGCGACCACTCCTCATTGCAATTCCTGTTTTCCTTGCAGGACTCAGTCTTTCCGGCTACGCCTACGCGGCTGGCCAATTGACCATTTCTCTGTATCAGACAATCTGGCTTGCCGTTGCTGCGTCTGTCCTTCAAGGCATCGCTGAGCGATGGCTTCTTGTCTCGAAAAGACGAATCGCATTACGGCAACTGAAGGAACAGGTCGCAATCAAAGAACAGGCCGAAGCGTCTGGCGCTAAGGCTGAAATCCTTGATGTGAACCAGATGAAACTCTCAGCTATCGATCAACAGACCCATCGGTTAATCAACGCATCTGTAATCATTGTGCTCTTCTTTGGCCTTATCTGGATCTGGGGCCCAGTAC
>CAJQGO010000284.1 GCA_905477565.1 uncultured Planctomycetota bacterium | reverse complement strand
TGCATGTTGAATAATTCTTTTTATGTCCTCTGGCTGAAGTGCTTGAAGTTCAAAAATACGACTTCGACTTACCAAAGCAGGAGTCAGTGCAAAAAAGGGGTTTTGTGTTGTCGCTCCAATCAACGCGATAACACCATTTTCAACATCGGGGAGCAGAACATCTTGCTGCGATTTATTAAAACGATGAATCTCATCGATAAACAAGCAGGTTCGGCAGGCATCGTCCTCTAATCGACGTCGTGCGCTCTCAATGACATCACGGAGATCTTTCACTCCTGAAGCGGTCGCGGAAAGCTCTATAAATCGACGCTTTGTCTCGGTGGCAATAATTTCACCAAGGGTTGTTTTGCCGACCCCGGGGGGGCCGTAAAGAATGATAGAGCCGAGTCGGTCGGCCTCAATCAATCGCCTTAAAAGCTTCCCCGGGCCAATGATCTGCAACTGCCCAACATAATCGGCTAACCTCCTGGGCCTCATTCGAGCCGCCAGAGGAGCCACCCGCTCAACATTTTCCTTTCGCGTGGCACTAAATAGATCGGGCATACTCAAGACCTTATCCTTACCATGTAGCTGTGCGGATCATGGCGGCAACCGCTATCCCAACAGATTTTAACAACCGAGAGTGCACTCGACGCTACCATACCTAAGGAGGATTGCATGGGATTTAGAACACTTCGTCAATGCGTCGAAACTCTTCGGGGAGAAGGAGAGGTTATTGAGATTGATTACCCAATCGATCCACACCTTGAAATAGCTGAAATTCAACGTCGACTTTTCAGGGCTGGAGGTCCGGCTCTTCTCTTTACATCTGCTCTGGGTACCCAGCATCCAATTCTTACTAATCTATACGGCACCCAGAAGCGTGTTGAACGATTATTTTCCGATACTCTTGATCGAGTACGACGGCTGGTTGAACTGAAGATTGACCCAACCGCTGCCGTCCAAAACCCTTTGCGATATTGGCGAAGCCCTCTTGACGCCCTCAGCATGATTCCACGGCACGTCCGTGGAGGTGGTGTTCTCAATCGCGATGTTCCCCTTACAAGCCTTCCGGGCGTAACCGGCTGGCCCGGTGATGGCGGCCCATTCATTACGCTGCCAGCTGTCTATTCGGAGCATCCAGATGCACCCTCAATGAAGACCTCGAATCTGGGCATGTATCGGGTTCAGTTACGTGGCAATTGCTACGAGGAGAACAATGAAGTTGGCATGCATTATCAGATACACAGAGGGATTGGTGTACATCATGCCGCAGCTATTGCACGAACAGAGCCTCTCAAAGTAGCGATCTTCATCGGAGGAACTCCTTCCATGGCAGTTTCCGCAATGATGCCGTTACCCGAAGGCCTTTCTGAACTTACATTTGCGGGTGCTTTAGCAGGCCATCGCATACCAATGATTCGTCGCAAAGGGCGCCCTTCTATTTACGCAGATGCTGATTTTGTTATCGAGGGAACAATTACGCCTGATTTAACAAAGCCAGAAGGTCCATTTGGTGACCACCTCGGTTACTATTCTCGACAGCATGATTTTCCCGTCATGCGAGTTGACCATGTCTGGCAACGCGAGGATGCAATCTGGCCTGTTACGGTGGTGGGACGACCACCTCAGGAAGACACCATGTTTGGGTGGCTTGTTCATGAAATCACCGGTCCTATTATTCCAAATGTACTACCAGGAATATCAAGTATTCATGCCGTAGACGCGGCCGGTGTTCATCCCCTTCTTCTGGCTGTTGGCAGTGAACGTTATTTACCTTGGAAAAATTCATCTCGACCAGCTGAGTTACTTACCCAGGCTTCAGCAATCCTTGGACAGGGCCAGCTTTCTCTGGCGAAATATCTGTTTATTGCCAATCAGGCGGATGCACCCAACCTGAATGCTCACGACGTACAAAGGTTCTTCAGCCATCTTCTACAACGAGTGGACTGGAGACGAGACTGTCATTTTCATACTGAGACAACAATTGATACGCTCGATTACTCTGGAAAAGGCTTGAACCATGGTTCAAAGTTGGTCGTAGCTGCCCGTGGTCAGTCAATTCGAGAGCTACCGAAAGAAATCTCGGGAAACATTCACCTTCCGGAGGGTTTTTCGAAACCGTTTGCATGCATACCCGGCATACTTGCTGTCACCGGTCCGCCTATTGAACCACAACCTTCTCTTGATGCGGCAAATGATGATGCAATTTGGCAATCAACAAAGCAGGCTCATTGGACTCAGGACATACAACGATTTACTTGTTTGATCGATCAACAAGACGACCTGCTGAAATGGCCTTTGATCATAATTGCAGACGACAGTGCATTCACTGCGGCAACTTTGGAAAATTTTCTGTGGATCACATTTACCAGATCCAATCCGGCAATTGATGTGCATGGCGTCCGGGAAACGATTCATCAAAAACATTGGGGCTGCGTAGGACCACTTGTCATTGACGCCCGGCTCAAGCCCCACCATGCTCCACCCGTCGAAGAAGACCCTGATGTTGTAAAAAAAATTGACAGTCTCTGCCGAAGAGGTGGTCCTCTTGCAGGAATCATTGAATAGATTCACAGAAATTCCCGAGCGTGAACTCGAGGCGTGAATAGATCTTGGACATCTTCAGATCAGAATCGATTACTTAACAGCGGGTATCTCGCTGATTCGAACTTTCGTCGATACTGATCGATGCCCTGTTCTTCGACGATAATTCTTTCTTCGACGGAATTTCTGGACGTAGATTTTTTCACCCTGAGACAGTCCAAGAACTTCTGCCTTGACAACGGCACCGTCAATGATTGGAGCCCCTATCTGGAGCTTTCCTTCTTTACCGACTGCGAGAACTTTATCGAAGACGAGTTCACTCCCTGCGTCAATTGGCCGGAAATCAACCTCGATTTCTTGACCCTCAGAGACACGATACTGACGCCCACCATCTGACACGATGCAGTAGTGATGCCCACCACTAACCATGGTGTCGGTTGTTGGTGTGTCAGAAGATGTTGTTTTGGCAGCCATCAGAAAACCTCAATTCATATAAACCAGCACCCAGATCGGGAACTTCTCATTGTAATGCGTGAGCGAGAAAATCCAGCCTCACGCGCAAAGCACGGGAGTTTGTCACTTTCTTCACTACTTTTTGCTGAGGTTTATGGAAACCGCACCGTTCGCCCACTCGCTTCCCATGCTTCAATTGCTAGGTGTTCTGGGGACGCAGTGTCCTGACCCACAATATGAAGTTCTACACGAGAAACGTCTTCGAATTGGGCAATCTCTCGTCTCTTGCGGTTATTTATCCACGTTGCCACTTCATCATGCACTGTAATTGTCAAACGCGCAATATCCTCACGCGTTACCGACAGTTGCAACATTCGCATAACCTCGATCGCCATGCTTTCTGCAGTTTTTGCCATTCCAGTACCCAGGCATGTTGGGCAATCTCGAAAAACACTCTTTCGCAGTGACGGACGAATTCGCTGTCGAGTCATCTCTATTAACCCGAAGGGACTCGTCCGTAAGACTTTTGTACGAGCTCTGTCTCGCTTCATTGCATCGTGCAAGGCCCTCTCAACTCCGCGACGATATTTCTCTCGCCGCATGTCAATGAAGTCATTCACAATGACGCCACCGAGGTCCCGTAATCGTAACTGACGAGCAATCTCTTTTGCCGCTATCAGATTCATTTGATAGGCGTTTTCTTCCGCTGACTTTTCAGTGCGAAAACTTCCTGAGTTAACATCGATGGCAACAAGCGCTTCGGTCGTATCGATTACGATCGACCCTCCTCCTTTAAGTGGAACTTTATGCTGATGAATTCGGCTAATCTCTTCTTCAAGTCGATAGCGATAAAATAATGGTTCTTTACCATCATAAAACTGTAACCGACTGGCGTACTTAGGCATGACCAACTCGAGGAACTCTTTTGCTCGCTCGTATGCAGCACGATCATCAATAAGAATTCTGCCCACGTCTTCGGTGAACATGTCTCGGATTGTCCGAATAATCATGTCACTTTCCTGATAGATATCGATTGGAGCGGAATATTTCCTCATCCGTTTGACGATGCTCTTCCAAAGCCGCAGTAAATACGCCATGTCACGAGCCATCTCTGACTTGGTTCGCTCAGTACCAGCTGTTCGTACGACGAAGCCGACCCCCTTAGGCGGCTTGAGCGCATTCATAATCCCTCGAAGCACTCGCCGTTCTTTTTCATTATCAATCTTTTTCGAGACTCCAACTCGACCAAGCGGCGGCATAAGGACCAGGTACCGGCCAGGAATAGAGATGTAGGTTGATAGAGTAGGCCCTTTCGTGCCAAAGCCTTCCTTGATGACCTGCACCAGTAATTCGTCACCCCGTTTCAAAACGTCTTGTATCGGTGGCTTGATACGAGGACGATCACCAATCCGTGGCTTTCGATGTCGATCTGAAGGCCTTCCTCCGTTATTTGATCCTTCAGAAGAAGCTTTTGCCGGATCGGTCAATTCAAAAGCCTTGTCGGGGTCAAGACCACCCTGACGATAGTATTGGGGCTCAATATCACTGATATGGAGAAATCCATTCCGCCCTACACCGAAATCAACAAAAGCGGCCTGAATGGATGGCTCTATGTTGACGACCCGTCCCTTATAGATGTTGCCAACAAGATTTTCCTGACTTGTTCGTTCAACATAAAGTTCCTCCAGTACACCCTCCTCAATAATTGCGATGCGGCATTCTTCAGCCTGCGTCACATTAATCAGCATCTCCTGCTTCATAATCTTTCTTTCTTTCTATTGATCTGCCACCCGTGAGGCGGCACATACATCACGCGACAGTCTCCGCTAGAAGCCGTCGTTTTTGATCACGCAAAAAGGCTTTCACGTCACGAGCGCTGTTCATTTCAAGCACCCGTTTCGCAACAGCCTGACAATCGGCGATCGATACGCTTCGAACCGCCTGTTTTATTTCCGGTATGGCTGCAGCAGGCACACTCAGTTCACGAAGCCCAAGGCCAAGCAATAACTGGGTGTACATGACGCTTCCACTCATCTGACCACAGACACTTGCCGATACTCCGGCATCATGCGAAATATCAAGAGATCTCTTTAGCAATCTGATAACTGCTGGATCACACGCGCTATAGAGATCTGCTACATCCTTATTTCCACGATCAACAGCCAGCGTGTACTGAATGAGGTCGTTTGTTCCAACAGAGACAAAGTCCACTTCCTCAATAAATGCATCGAGCATCATTGCGGCGGCTGGTGTCTCAACCATTATTCCGATTTTCAACTTTGGATTGAAATTAATATCATGCTCAGCAAGATCTTCCATCACGTCAGCCAAGACTAATCGTGCTTGACGCAACTCAAGGATTGTCGAGACCAATGGAAACATCACTCGGACATCACCGTGTGCACTCGCTCGCAAAATGGCACGCAACTGCGTCCGAAACATCGGTAACTGTCGCAAGGAAAGGCGAATACTTCGTAGGCCCAAACATGGATTTCGCTCCTCCTCCGGGCTTTTCTCAGTAAGCATCTTGTCTGAGCCTAAATCCAACGTCCGGACCACCATCGGCTTCCCGTCAATTGCATCGATGACCTTGCGGTACGCACGATAATGATCTTCTTCGCTTGGCTCGTGCCGACTTGTGAGATACAGAAATTCGGTGCGATAAAGCCCTATGCCATCACTACCCCGTCGCATGCACTGTTCAACTTCTTCAGGAAACTCAATGTTTCCTCGAATTTGTACTCTCACACCATCGATCGTCTCTGCCGGTAAGTCTCGCAATTGCCCAAGAGACGCAGCAACCGTTTCAGCAACCTCTGCTTCAAGCCTGTATCGGGCTATGGTTTCTTCATCGGGCTGAAGAATGACTACGCCTTGATTGCCATCAAGAATGACTGGCTCACCACCAGAAACATCTGCCAGGAAAGGGCCAATTCCAACAACGGCAGGTATCTCAAGCCCTTCTGCAACGATCGCCGTATGGCTCCCTGGTCCACCAAGCTCTGTTGCAAAACCTTTCACAAAACGTCGATCCAGATTTGCTGTTTCACTTGGCGTCAGATTATGAGCTAGTATTACGACTGGCTCTGAAATCGACGCAAGCGTCTCCCTGCGTTGACCTAGAAGGTTTCGCAGAAGACTCTTTTCAATGTCATAGATATCGTGAGCCCGCTGCGCGATATGATTATCAAGTTTCTGAAAGACTTTAGCGTAGCGTCGGAGCGTTCGGCTCACCGCATATTCTGGCCACCAATTGCGCTCTCGGACTGCACTTGTCAACTCTTCCTGCAGCCGTTGATCATGGAGCATTGCCAGATGGGCATCAAAAATTGCGGCATACTGCTCACCAAGTTCCCCACGAACGGCATCACGGTTCTTCTTGATTTCGGCCGTTGATTCAGCAATCGCATTCGACAGCCGTTGAAGTTCTGTATCAACAGCACTTCGCGCCACGAAACGCCTCGGAATCCGAAAGCCTTCGCTGTCGAGAACAAGTGCCTCGCCGATTGTCACCCCCGACGAAACCGCAATACCTTGTAATTTTAGCATGGGCGCCGGCGATCAAGGCGACATCCGTTTTGCAGGGAGATCGGCTAGCGACAACTTTCGCTTCAGCCAATGATCAACATCCTACTTTCCGGGCGCCTTGCGTCGCGCGTCTCCTTTTGTTGTTTTATTTTTGTCAGTGTTTATCTACCGGCAGGTAACTAAACACCACGTAAGACAAGAAGCCTGCGAATGCCGACATCTGGTCAACTGTTTGTATTCCTTCCGGCGGCACCCTCACAGGCTGCCGTATTTATTCCAGCCGAATCGCTTGAAATCTGTTTTTCCTGTTTGGTTTTATTTGTGTGTCTTCTTGTATTTTCTTCATTCAGAGCAAATTTCTGCTCGAAGAGGCTTCCTATGGCATCAAGTGCCTCAGAGGCATCTGGACCAGTTGCTTCCACAACCAGGCGAGTGCCTTCTTCAGCGGCAAGAGTCAAAAGGTCAAGAATACTTTTCCCATCGACCCGCTGAGCTTTTCCCACAAACTCAATACGTGATTCCCATCGCTGCGCTTCTCTCGCCACCAAATCAGCTGGCCGGGCATGCAGCCCCTGCTCATTTGCCACGACAACTTCGCGTGAATGGGTCTCGTGCATCGAATTCTCAGTTTGATCTGTTGTCATCCGCTTTTTAGCCACTTGGTGACTTAATCCCCTCACTCTCCAAAAACTACGAAGCGATGCTTTGAGCATCAGCGTCCTCAAGGAGTCGCCAGACTTCTTGAGGACCACCAGCCTCTTTCAACGTTTTACAGAAAGCATCATCTCGTAACTGTCTTGAAATATTTTCCAAGGCTCGCAAGTGATCTCCAGGTCGATCCGGCGGTGAGACAAGGAGAAAAAACAGCTGCACAGGCTCTCCGTCCAGGCTTTCAAAATCAACCCCCTGTTCACTAATTGCAACCGTCCCAACAAGGCGACTAACACTTGGATGTTTCGTATGCGGCACCGCGACTCCACGCCCTATGCCTGTACTTCCAAGATCTTCTCGCTTCATGATAGCTTTCACGATGCTGTCCATTTCACTTACAGCAATCTTTTCAGCATCAACAAGCGACTGCGTCATCTCACGAATAACGCCCTCTTTCGAGTTTGCAACCACACTTGGACGAATGGCATCGACTGAAACAAAATCTGAAAATTTCATAGTTGTTTTGTATCTACTCCGACGAGATTAACTTCTTCGGACTGTCTCGACATTTTTATGATCTCGTACTTTTTCTTTGTGCTTCCGTAATTGCTGCTCAAGTTTTTGAACTGCGCCATCGATACTCCGCCAGAGATTGGGTGAGGTTTCATGACTAACAAGATCATGAAAATGCTCTGCTGACGCAATAATTTCAACAGCTGGAAGGGATGTATTAGCGAGATCCACAGTCACATCCAACGCGGTAATACGATCAAAATATCTTTTTAGACGTGATACTTTTGCAGAAATTTTGGACTGCGAAGCAGCGCTCAGATGCCCGTGTCGGGCGGAAACGTTTATCTGCATGTATCAATCCTTTCCGACCAGTATCCAAACCATTACGAAGAAAGCTCGAAGGCCCACCAGAAAATGTTGGCCAAACTAACTCTACGATGGCCAATGCCTATGCAGGCGAGCAAGCACTTCGATAAGCCGAGATTTCCCGCTTATCATCCGATCCAAATAGAAGATGTCGAGTTCGACACATTCTGATTTCGCCGAAATTCTTTCCGTAATACCGTTTTGATCATAAACAAGCTGAGGAAGGGGAACAAACGCATGCTGTTTCTCCGGTTGAAAAGAGGAATCCAGCCAACGTCAGCCCTTGAGACATCAAGGTGTCCGCGGGCTGAGAAGCCCTTGGTCGTACCTCTTTCGCCAAAAGTCAGCACCCTCCACCAATTGTTTTTCACTCCAGTCCGCGCGATATTTTGCCATATCTGGTGGCGACTCTTCGTAGAGCTCTCGCAACCACTGAATTGCATACCTGCGAAAGATAATGTTTTTGTCCTCCAGCAAGCTAATGAGTTTTGGTGTCCTTGCCTCCTTTGCATCTGAAAGGAGTGAACGCGCAGCAAGACCAACAAGAATTTCTCCCTGCTCTGGACGGACATGATCCCGTAATGACTTTTTCAATGCGAACGCCTGCGTGGCATCTGCAAGGGCAGGAGGAACGGATTGCCCCTCGAGTTGCTTCCACATTTCAGCGGATGGCCCTGGACCCGGTCTTGGTGCTGAAGCCAACAACTCCACAAGTTGGTCGTACCAACCAAGAAGCGCAAGCGTTTCAACGGCAATCATACGGTTCTCAATTCGAGAATCATCTGACAACTCGATAAGTGACTTCAGTAGCGGTTCGGGACGTGTGATTGCTTCAGCAAGTGACTCACTTGCTGACTTCTTCAGTCTCGAAAGTGATCTCGACGATACCGCCCACGTTGGGAGAGAGTCCACGGTGCGAAGACTTGCCTCCAGTGGCCTCGTTTCAGACCATTCAAGAATCTCTTGAGGCGACAATTGGACTGCCTCTGAAATTCCACGCAGTGGCCTTGCTACAGGAAGCCCTCCTGGCTGCGTTTGCTTCCACTCAACCGGCTTCTCCAAAGCACATACTCTGGCAATCTGACTCTGCCGAGTTTGCCTCGCTGCCAATACATCAGAAGGAGCTTTAGAAACGTCAATCGCTACACTTCCCATGAGACCTGACAATATAATCCCATTGAGGCCACCGGCAGCGATACCTATTTGAGCTGTGTCATCTGCAGACCGAATCACAATACTTCCAGATAAAAGTTCGATCCGTGGTTTCTGGAGACTATCGAGTTTAAAAATAGCGTGTGCTCGAGGTTTCATACGAACTGTAACGCCCCCCACATCGAGGACAGGGCTGAGCCCGGGCGGCACCTGAATTTCCTCATAAGGGCCAAGCACTGATTCCGTCGGCAAGGCTAGCCATCCATCCAACTCACTTCGATCAGCTTCGCGATTTCGATGAAGAACAACTCCCCGTCCAATATTCGCGTCACTCTCCAAAAAACCAAGGATCGGTTCGTCTAAAACTGGCACGGTCACATTCTCTTGCAGCGTATTTGCATTCGCAGTAGTTGTTGATGGCAGTGGTGGACTGGTAGACACT
>CAJQGO010000283.1 GCA_905477565.1 uncultured Planctomycetota bacterium | reverse complement strand
CATCAGTGGAAAAAACTCATAGTCGCTCCTAACGACCTCCATAGCCGTACGCTTGAGCTGATAGGATCCCAAGCTGCCCTCGCTTCAGCTGGAAAACCGTCGAGAATTTTTGCAAAAGTAAATTCGTTGGCGGATCATCAGATTATTAAAGCTCTTTACAGTGCCAGCCAAGCTGGTGTGCCTATCGAAATCCTCTCTCGAGGCATTTGCTGCTTGCGGCCTGGCGTCACTGGGCTAAGTGAAAACATTCAGGTTCGGAGCATCGTCGATCGTTTTCTCGAACACAGTCGAATATTCATATTTGGTGAGGGAATCGATGCAGAAGTCTATCTAGGAAGTGCAGATTGGATGCCGCGTAACTTTTTCCGTAGGGTTGAAGTGATGTTCCCCGTGCTTGCAGAACCACTCAAGGAACGTTTGCTTACGTCTATTGTTCCAACATATAGCGATGATACGGCACGAGCCAGAAGGCTTGGTTCAGACGGTGCTTATACTTTGGATACTCCATTGAAAAAACAAGTACCGCAACGTAGTCAGATACTCTTTATGGAAGAAGCATCTGCTATGAGTGAGGCGATTACACAGCTTCCAAATCATGGTAGTAGTAAAGAAAAAAAGCAGTCTTCGGGTTTAATTGGTTCGCGGGTGTCCTCCCGAGGTAATTCGTCGCAGAGGCAGAACCGTTCGAGGTCGAGGAAGAGTTAGCTATAAACTAGAAGTTTTCAGGGAGTTCGGTACTCTAGTACGTAGCGTTTTCACGAAGTCTGTAGAAGCACGGGTGAGTAATTTTTATGTCGGATGATCACTACCAAATACTGGGAGTTTCCCGGACTGCGACATCGGAAGATATTCAGAAGGCGTACCGAGAAATGGCACGGAAATATCATCCAGATTTACATCCCGACGACGATGCCGCAAAGGAACAGTTCAAAAAGGTGCAAACGGCGTTTGACGTGCTGAACGATCCCAGTAAACGTGAGATGTATGATCGATACGGAAGTTCTTTTGAAGGAGTCGGAGCCGGAGGAGGAGGGTGGTCGCCGCAAGGCCAGCAGGGTGGTTTTCAGTCTGGGGGAGAGGTTGATTTAGAAAGCCTTTTTGGTGGTGGGTTTGCTGACTTGTTCGGCGGTGGAAAACGGCGATCAAGTCGCTCGAGACGCAGCCCTAGCGCGCCAGGTGAGGACATTACTGCAAATATCCGTATTCCTTTTCAGCTGGCAATTGATGGTGGGAAAACAGAGGTTCGTTTTGATAGAGATGGAACCAGTGAGACTCTCAGTATAACGATTCCTCAAGGGCTTCCTGATGGATCCCGTATGCGGTTACGAGGACAGGGAAGACCTGGTATCGGTGGTGGCACATCGGGTGATCTTCTTCTTGATGTGGGAGTTGATCCACACGCGGTGTATCGCCGCGAAAGAGACATGCTCGCAGTCAGTTTGCCGATAAGTCTTTCGGAGGCATTGGAGGGTGCAAAAGTTGACCTGCCAACTCCTTGGGGAGTCATTAGCCTGCGGATACCAGCTGGGACGTCTTCTGGCAAGAAACTTCGTGCCGCTGGCATGGGGGTTCGGCATGCGAATGGTTCAAAGGGAGATCTGATTGCGGAGGTTCAGATTGTACTGCCAGAGATGGATGACGAGGCTGTATCAAAATCCCTGCTTGAGGCGGTAAAGGCAGCTGAGCTGAACTCACCAAAGAATCCACGGGCTTCAATCAAGTGGTGACAAAACACGAAAAAGAATTTCATTTCCAGAAAAAGCTACGCTTGCTTCGCACGACTGATTTTCGTCGCGTTTACGCTCAACGTCAGTCTGTCGCTATCGGACCGCTCGTTATGTACGGCGCTCAACAAGTCACGAAGCTGTGCCATGCTAGGATTGGAATATCCGTCTCTCGTCGTGTCGGAAATGCAGTTGTTCGAAATCAGTGGAAAAGAAGATTACGAGAGGCGTTCCGAAAGGTAAAACCACAGTTTTCTGAAGACCTTGACGTTGTTGTAGTTGTTCGGACGACTGGGAAACCTGCTTCGGGTGAGAAAGCTGCACAGGACACTGAGCAACTTCTTCTTGGTTTACTAAATCGACTCAGGCCGAAGATCAGGCATGCTAGCGAAGAATAAAATGTTCATCCGCTTCTATCTTGAAATGTTTTTTGGAGAACGTAAGTGAGCATCCAAACATTTCGTTCGTGTATCTGTTGGCTCATCAGAGCGATCAGTTGGGCTGTGGCAAGGTTGTTAGTTGCGATCATCGGTGTGTACCAAGTCCTGATAAGTCCGTTCCTTGGGAAACAGTGTCGTTTCAGGCCGAGTTGCAGCAGATACTTCCAGGAATCTGTCATAAAGTACGGGCCACTCCACGGGACATGGAAAGGCCTGGTTCGTATCTGCCGATGCCATCCATGGAATCGTGGCGGCTATGATCCACCCTGAATGGTGGACAGAAAGTCACGTAGCCAACTCACAACAGGTCTATTGGCTGCAGGGAACGTACACAGATCAAGTTCAGTACGAGAGAGCCATTTGAATGGTTCGCAGGGCTCAGGATTTACACACGATTCGAGTGATCCTAAGAAAAAAACGATCTCAAGGTGCTCTTCGTCAGTAAATGTTCTGCCGAGTTGTCGCTCGATGGAAATGTGAAGCCCGGTTTCCTCGAGGCATTCTCGTACAGCTGCCCCTGATGCACTTTCACCGTTCTCGATTTTACCTCCCGGAAACTCATGCAATCCTTTTGCTGTAGCCGCGTTACTCGCTCGCTTGCCGACAAGTACTTGTTGCTGGTGAACAACGATAACAACAGCAATAGGTCGTTTTTCAGGCACGTTGAATGGATCAGTCTTGTTTCGGCACAAGATCAAGGAGCCGTCCTGGTGATCCCATGATGTTGTAACCTGCATCCACGTGAAGAAGTTCTCCGGTAATTCCTAGCGAGTCACGTGATACGAGCCAAGCACCTGCTTTCCCAACTTCTTCGTGCGTGATATTTCGGCCCATTGGAGACATGTGCTGATATAAGCCAA
>CAJQGO010000282.1 GCA_905477565.1 uncultured Planctomycetota bacterium | reverse complement strand
AGCAGAGCCTTGTGCTTGCACGTTGGTTACGAGAAATCAATCCTGCCGAAGTAAAGACTGTTGCATATATCCCAAACCAGGCGCGGAGTGATGCGGCCCTGATTGCGCTAGCATGTGATGATGTTGTCATGAATGAGACAGCCGTTCTCGGGGGTGAAGGCGCAGCGATAATTGATGCTCGCCAGGCTGATGCAATTGAGGCGGCATGGCAGAAGATAATGCAGGGAAATTTAAAGACATTAGAAGCACTACCCCTTGCGCTTGTTTTACCGGAGTACCAGGTAAGCAGATTTGTTCAGCAGTCCACGGGGAGAACGGAGTATTTCAGTTCGAGTGCACTGCTTCCGAGAAAAGACAAGGCTTCGTGGAAGAAACAACAAGACCTTGCCCCCGGCCCGCTGCTCGTTGATGGGCTTCAGGCTGAAGCCTACGGATTGACAGATCAGCCCGTGACCTCGTTCTCTGATCTCGCAGAACGCTACGGGCTAGGTGACGACATAACGCGTATCGAACCTGGGTGGGCCGACCGCTTGCTCGATGCACTTGCAAGCCCCGGACTTGCCTGGCTTCTTCTGCTGGTCGGGGGCGTTGGTCTTTACATTGAAGTACAGACACCTGGGCTTGGGTTTGGTGGATTCATCGCCATGGTGGCATTCATCATCTATTTCTGGAGCCAGTATCTCAATGGAACCAGCGGCTGGTTGGAGGTCATGCTTTTTCTCGCCGGAGTCATCTGTCTGGCTGCTGAAATTTTTGTTGTGCCAGGCATAGGTATTCTTGGTTTAGGTGGTGGGTTCCTTATTGTTGCCTCATTGGTGTTGGCAAGCCAGTCTTTTGTGCTTCCAGCAAACAGTTATCAGGTTCAACAACTACAGATTTCGCTGTTAGGTATTCTTGGTGCAGGGGTTGGTGTTGTTGCGTTTGGTGTTGTTGTTCGACGCTGGCTTCCTTTGACACCAGTCTTGCGACATGTTCTTCTTGTACCACCGGAACGTGACGATCAGAATGAAGTTGTGTCATTCGAACACCTGATTGGAAAAACGGGTGTCACAGTGACGCGTTTGGCCCCGGCTGGGAAGGCTAATATCGAAAATCATTTATACGACGTCTATGCGGATGACATGCTGATTGAATCAGGAACGGCAGTGCAAGTTACAGCAGTACGTTCCGGACGTATCATGGTTGTTCCGTATTCGCAGGAGGCAGTATGAGTCCGCTATTCTGGATTGCTGGCTTACTCTTGGTTGGCCTCTTCGTGATGGTCCTTGAGGTCTTTATTCCATCCGGTGGTCTCCTTGGCTTTATCAGTATCGCAGCGATTGTGGCAGCGATTGCGACGGCGTTTGTTGAGCAGGGTATCGGCTCCGGATTTCTCGTGCTCGCTATTACCGCAGTTGCAGTTCCAGGAACTCTTGCTATTGCTTTTCATCTTTTTCCATCAACGCCACTTGGTCGGCGAATCATGCCGTCTCCTCCGGAACCATACGATTTGGTCCCAGGTAAAAGAGAGAGAGAGCGGTTGAGAGAGTTTGTCGGCAGACAGGGTCGAGTCAAAACAGATCTTTTACCATGGGGACAAGTGGAAATTTCTCAAGAAAAAATTGAGGCTGTGAGTCAAGCAGGTCCGATTGCCAGTGGAACCGTAATTGAGGTCGTGGGTACAGAAGGAAGGGCGGTTGTCGTCCGAACGATTGAAACCAAGCCAGAACTTCGGGCGTTTCCCGAGCCTTCTGAGGACGCTCAAATAACCAGTTCACTGCAAGAAAAAAGGGATGAAAGTCCGATTCCAAGCTCGAAAACGTTCGAAGAATTCAAATTTGATGATTATGAGAAGCCCTCAGGCGCTTGACTCAGTGGTTCATTCGAAACAGGCTTCAAGGTATTAGGTTGCCCACAAAAATGTGGGGCGACATACCACGAAGAATATCACGGAGTTTTTCATGTCGGGTGTGCCTGGTCTCATCGTTCTGATTGTTGGCGTCGTTCTTCTACTCATCGTTTTTGGCTTTCTTGCTCGCTACCTTCGTCTGTGGCTGCAATCGTACGCTTCAAGTGCTGGGATCGGCTTATTTGATCTCGTTGCAATGAGTTTCAAGAAGGTTAATCCAACAGTCATTGTTCGTAGTAAGATAATGGCTGTCCAAGCTGGCCTCGGAGATGAAAGCGGTATAACGCTGCAGGCTCTCGAAGCACACTATCTTGCCGGTGGACGAGTGCCTCTGATTGTGCAGGCGCTTATTGCTGCCTCGAAGGCCAATATCAGCGAACTAAATTTTAAGCTAGCGACTGCTATTGATCTTGCTGGCAGAAATGTTCGTGAGGCAGTGCAGACAAGTGTTTATCCCAAAGTAATTGACTGCCCCGGAGCAAAGAGTGGGCGAAAAACACTTGATGCCATTGCAAAAGATGGAATTCAGCTCAAGGTCCGAGCACGAGTGACTGTGAGAACCAATCTCAATCAATTAATTGGTGGAGCAACAGAAGATACAATCATCGCCCGTGTTGGAGAAGGTATTGTTTCAGCTATCGGTTCATCTGAAACACACAGTGATGTTCTTGAAAATCCTGATGTCATTTCAAAAACAGTACTGACGCGTCGACTTGACTCAAATACGGCTTTTGAAATTGTCTCTATTGATATTGCTGATATCGATGTAGGAGTAAATGTTGGTGCTCGACTTCAGGCAGATCAGGCCGAAGCCGATACTCGCGTCGCTCGAGCTAAAGCTGAAGGTCGCCGGGCAATGGCAGTTGCGCGTGAGCAAGAAATGATTGCGGGTGTTGAAGAAAGCCGGGCCGCGCTCGTCGAAGCCGAGGAAGAGGTCCCTAAAGCAACATCAGATGCGTTGTCTACGGGCAAACTCGGTATTTTGGATTACTACAAACTCAAAAATTTGCAGGCTGATACGGAAATGAGACGGTCTATTGCAGCAACCCCTTCGCCGGTTGCATCACCCGCCTAATGCGCATAAGACATCAATCGAGTGGTCGCGATCGATCCTCATAGTGTAGGAAAGGAGAGAGCATATGTTTTTTAACGCACAGTTCGATCCACTTTTTGCAGCGGGCTTTGACTGGCTAGAAGCCGTCTTGCCACTACTTTTTGTTTTCATCTGGATCATTTCTCAGGTAGTTGCGTTCTTTCGTCGAGTAGGTGGTCGTGGGC
>CAJQGO010000281.1 GCA_905477565.1 uncultured Planctomycetota bacterium | reverse complement strand
GGCGTCGGCAAAAGTACAATAGCTGTATCACTTGCAATTGGCTTGGCCAGAGCTGGAGCAAAGTAGGCATTCTTGATGCGGATGTCTATGGACCGAGTGTTCCTCACCTTGTTGGGCTGGAAGGACGTCCCGCAATCCAAGAGGGGCGAATTGTTCCGCCACAACTCAGCCCAGGGCAACCTCATCAGGCATTGCCAACGGGCCTAAATCCCGAAACCGTGCCGGTCATGTCGATGGGGTTTCTTGTGCCTCCAGGAGAGGCAGTCGTCTGGAGAGGTCCAATGCTTCATGGTGCCATCACTCAAATGCTCCGTGATACAAATTGGGGACCACTCGATTACCTGATTATCGACATGCCACCAGGGACTGGCGATATTGCGTTAACTCTTTCGCAGGTCCTTCCACTCTCGGGTGCTGTTGTCGTTTGTACTCCCCAAGATGTTGCTCTTCTTGATGCAACCAAAGCGATTGCAATGTTTCAGAAGGTCAATATTCCATTACTTGGCATGGTGGAAAACATGAGTTTCTTTTTGTGCCCGGATAATAATAAACGATATGATATTTTTGGAACCGGTGGTGCAAAACGAACTGCAAAAGAACTCGACATCCCATTCCTTGGTGAGGTTCCCATACAGATACCAATTCGTGAGCATGGCGATGCTGGAAAAACAGTTTCCAATTTCGATGATGCGCAAACACGACCGTATCTTGAATCAATTTGTGAAAACCTTGTGAGTGGGCTTGCGCACCGGCATGCTTCGGCACCACCAATGCCATCTCTGCCAACACTCTAAAGAGCCCTATGAGAAACCCGCTCATCTTGCACATTCTTTTTTTTATGCAACTGCAGTGGCTCTCAGTACTGGCAGGAATTTCATTTTCCTATTTGCAGAATATTAAAACCACTGCAAGAAGGCAGTGGTTGATGCCACTTTATGCAATTACACCCCTCCTTTTCATTCAGGCTCTCTGCACTGCACTACTGATCTCGCAGATGATCTGTGGCCACTTTATCAACGCCATCCTTCAAGGATTTGGCGGCCTTACTTTCTTCACAATTGGTGCTTTTTCATACTACTGGCTGCCTCGAAAACCCCTTCTGTCTCATATCATTTCGGGCGGTATTCTTGGTGGCCTCGTTCTCTTTGGCTGGCAAAGAATCCTATTGCACCGTTACTGGAGCGTCGAGTGGTGCATGCTGTTTTTGGCTCCGTGCGTTTTCCTGATCGTACTTGCGACTTTCCTCAAAGTTGCTTTTTGGTGTTGGGGTAAATCCAAAAATAGAACACAGCAGAAACAACACAGAATACTAAATCTTATTTGCGTTGGACTGTGGTATATACTTTTTACGATCATCGCCTCCTTTTTTTCCACAATGGCATTCGATTGTGGAATTTGATGATTGCTACGACTTCGAACGCGTAGCCTATACTACTAATTCTGAAGAACTCGATTTGGCCAGAAATCAAGTGAGATAGAACCATGAAAGATGATGATTCGTTGAATCCGGATAATACTTTTTGCCAGGCTCAAGTTGATGTTCAGAAGATGATCGATCAACTTAAGGAGCAAGGTGATTCGGATCAGGAAGAAGAATAAGGCACACGAAATCTATCTTTGGATTTTTTGCTTATCGTTCGAACCCGTAATCAATTCCGAGTACTGGAGGGCATTGAATGTTGTTGCACCGTCCTTTACCGCTATTCTGATTCCAAAAGTACTACGCACCCCGACCACTTGCTATAAAAAATAGTCTTTCATCTCGAAAAAATCCGTTGAAATACAATGAGTCCCAACTTATCACTATCGAAAATCACTCTTTCACTCTTCGCCTTACTGCCATGTGTAAACTTGGAAAATGTGCTGGCAAAAAAGCCAAATATACTTTTCATCGCCGTCGATGACCTTAATCATTGGGTTGGGTATACCGGCAGAAACACGCAGTGCAAAACACCGAACATCGACCGCTTGGCTGCCATGGGTGTATCTTTCACCAACGCACACTGTGCTGCTCCTGCATGTGGCCCATCAAGGGCAGCGCTTTGGTCAGGAATCCGCCCGCATTCTTCTGGTTGCTATCTCAACGCAGACGATTGGCAGAACCATATTGCAGAAGGCCTTAATTTAAATGCACATTTGAAGAAGCATGGGTACTATACAGCGGCAATGGGTAAGACCTACCACTCAAGCTCCGGTGGACTAAAAAACGTGTATGCGTCTGAATGGGACACCTACCCACCCACGAGACGCGGTAAAAACGCCGGGCGAACTCCAAGAAAATATGAGGGCTATCACGAACCTCTGGAACTCGATTTACAGGATGAAGATCTACCGGACTGGCACACAGTGGACTTCTGTATCGAGCAAATGAAGCAACCGCGAAAGAAGCCATTTTTTGTAGCCTGCGGTTTAATCAAACCACACCTTCCTTGGGCGGTCCCAAGGAAATACTACGAACGCTATCCTCGTGATGACATTCAACTTCCACCATATCAAGAGGGTGATCTCGATGACGTCCCGGCATCTGGTATCAAGATGGCTGGCCCTGAAAAAGATCACGCAAAGTTTCTCAAATCTGGACGATGGAAAGATGCCATTCAGTCATACCTTGCGACCATTGCGTATGTAGATATGAATATTGGCCGTCTACTCGATGCGTACAACGCCAGCCCCGAACGAGACAATACTATTATTGTTCTATGGGGTGATCACGGTTGGCATCTAGGAGAAAAAGAACACTGGAGGAAGTTCAGTCTCTGGGAGGAGGCTACCCGATCACCTTTGATCTGGATTGTTCCCGGCGTCACAAAATCTGGAGAAATCTGTCAACGCCCTGTCGACTTCCTGAGCATCTATCCAACCCTTTGTGATCTCATTGACATACCACTGCCTAAGCATCTTGAAGGCAACAGCATTGCTACCCTTCTAGAGAAACCTGATTACCATTGGCATGGTGTTGCGCTCACTACACATGGGTACCAAAATCATGCTATTCGTGATGGACGGTATCGTTATATCCGTTACGCAGATCTCAGCGAAGAACTCTATGATCACACCACTGATCCATACGAATTCACAAATCTTGCGAATGATCAAACGATGACGGCAACAAAACACCGTTTGGCAGCATTTCTCCCAAAGAACGAAACCCCGCCGAAAACAACATCAAGAAGGAAGAAATAAAAGGAAAAAGCTCATTCTTTTGACTCATTGAACTTCTTTTGCCAAGTGACCGATATTGAAGGATATACCTTCAATAAGATTCGATCTCATTGAAGACATTCTCACAGCAGGTCACACGAATGTCTCCCCTTCCAAATATCTTGACACTTCTCAAGTTACACCGCTCAACAAACGGGTTAACAGAGGAAGAGCTTGAACTTATTGCTTCGCGTGCCTCGGTTGTTACATTTGATGCTGATTCACACCTACACTCCATTGAAAATCCATTTACAGACCTGCTCCTCATCACGAGTGGAGCAGCTCGCATCTGGATTCCGGGAGTAGACGATCTTCCTCACACCGTGCAGATGATCGGAAGGAGTAATCAATTTGGACTACTCGCACTCTTCCGTGACGATCAAATACCTGTCAATGTTGACATCACGCAGAATGTAACCGGGCTGGCTATCAAGCGTCACGATGCTATTGAATTACTCAACCAAGTTCCACGATGGCATCGAAATCTTTTAGGTGCTCTTGGACTGAGGCTTCATCAAGCATTCACACCTAAACGCGTCGGTCATCGCCCTCGCCTGATCGCCATTCTCCATGCAAGCGAAGAATATCGCAGCCTCTCAAGTACACTCATTCGTCGCCTCCGATCACTCGGTGAAGATGTCACTGCCATCTCCGATGATGAAACAACGCTCGCTACCGTAGATCGCTCGATTAGCCTGCTTGATAAGCATGCGCAGCTACGTAACCCAAATGAAATTCGCTCAGAAGCATCCGCATGGAATAGTGTTGAACGATGCTTTCTCGATGTTCGCCTCAACACAAACACTGAGTACCTATCCGAAGTTCTTCAGGACGCCGATGCTGTCTACTGTTGCTTTGATTCAACTCTTTCTCGAGAAACCGAGAAGCTTCTTTCCGAACTCTCCGAATGCTACCCTACTGTCCGAAAAAAGATATCACTTGTTCGAATTCTTCGGAATACACAGCAGGTCGCTGAACCTTTGAATAATCTACATTCAATCTGCAGAGGTGACTTCAAAATTCATTGGGATGGATTTGGGCAATCACGACACACTACACGTGAAAGTGGTATTGAGAGAATTATTCGGCATCTTCGTGGCTCCTGCATCGGCTTTGCACTTGGTGGCGGTGCGGCGCGAGGCATGGCCCATCTAGGTGTCCTTAGTGTTCTCGACGAAGAGGGCATACCTGTTG
>CAJQGO010000280.1 GCA_905477565.1 uncultured Planctomycetota bacterium | reverse complement strand
GCGGCTGGCTCTTTGCAACTCGACATCATTATGAATAAACAGGCAGAAACCGGTCTCTGGTATGCCTTTGCTCAACCACTGGGATTTGTTGTTTTCCTCGTTGCGAGTTTTGCTGAAGCTGCCCGCCTGCCTTTCGACCTTCCTGAAGCCGAACAGGAATTAGTAGGCGGCTATCACACAGAATACGCTGGAATTAAACTTCTCCTTTTTCTTGTCTCTGAATTTCTGCATATGGTTACAGCTGCTTTCCTTATTGTGATCATGTTTTTGGGAGGATGGCACTTGTGGGGAATCACCGGAAGTACTCAAGAAGTCACATGGCTTGGTGCTTTTTTAAGATTCGGCGTACTTTCCGCCAAAATTTTCGCTGTGATACTCTTCTTTATGGTTGTCCGCTGGAGTTGGCCCCGATTTCGCTTTGATCAATTGATGAATCTCGCATGGAAAGTCATGTTGCCTCTTGGGCTCCTGAATCTTGTTGTTGTTGCAACGATTGAGGAATTTCGGTCCGCACTGCAGTCAGCTCTTGGAAGCAGCCTGACAACTGGTGTTGCCGTTGGGGTGCCATGGATTATCTTTTTTGGTGGCTTGATTTGCGCTGGCTTACTCACACCTTCTGCAACTGACAATCGCCCGATTCGCGCCCGTGATCCTTTTGATCAAGAGCGACATCTGAAACAAGATGCACCTATGAACAAACAGTCTTCTGAATTAGTAGAGGCCTAATATGAAACCATCTGATCCCGGAATAACATGGATTGATGAAAAGCCACTTGGTCTCGCAGAGCGACTGTACGTTCCGCTTTTTGTTCAAGGTCTTGCAACTACAAGTCGTCACTTGGTGAGCAAAAAGAACACCGTGAACTTCCCAGAACAACGTCCCAATGTTGGAAACCCTCTCATCTACCGAGGCGTCCATCGGCTCAACCGTGATGAGAATGATCGTGTGAAGTGCGTTGCTTGTTTTCTCTGTGCCACGGCATGCCCTGCTCACTGCATTGATATCGTTGCCACCGAAAGCCCTTGGGAAGATCGAGAGAAATATCCGGAGAGCTTCCAGATTGATGAACTTCGGTGCATTTTTTGTGGCATGTGTGAAGAGGCATGCCCTGTTGACGCTATTGAACTCACAAGCCTTCTTGACCTCACAGGAAAGAGTCGAGAAGAAATGATTTTCGATAAAGAGAAACTGCTGAGCGTCTATGACATGACAAAAGATGCTGAACCCATGAAGTCAACTGACTTAGGGGGAACACTGTGACCCTTTTTGTCCATTTATTTGCTGGAACAGGCACTTTCGAATTTCTTTCTCCGGGCATTTTGCTTGCTGTGGCAGTAACATGCCTTGCTGCAAGTCTTTATCTACTTCTTCCTAAATCTGGTCGGCATGGCAAGACCTCGCGACGAGTAGGTTGGCTCATTGGACTGATTACACTTGGGCTCTTTATTGCAACTGGACAGCGGCTGGGAAATCTTGGGGACGAAGCTGTCTTCCTAATAGTTTCACTTGTTGCTGTTGTGAGTGCGGTTGCAACAATAACGTGTCGTTCTCCTGTCTATGCAGCGATCTGGTTCGCTCTTTGCTTGGCTGGTGTATCAGGTGTGCTGCTTGTTCTGGGCGCCCAGTTCCTCGGTGTTGCAACAATTGTTGTCTACGCAGGGGCAATTTTAGTGATGTTTCTTTTTGTTCTGATGCTGGCTCAACCATCTGGCCTCACCACATCAGATCGCATAACTAATGAGCCAATGCTTTCCGCTGTGGCAGGCGGCGTACTTCTTGGTCTTTTATCACTTTCAATTGGTCGTTTATCTGCCGAAGAACCTCTCTGCTGCCGCCCACCATCCAAGGCAGCTGCCCTCGGCGCTGCAACTGTCGAGAAAATTCCGACTGAGAGTGTAGATCTTTTGACGTCTGATCAGGTGGCCCGGCTTGGTGGCGAACTTTTCGGCCGCCACCTCGTTGCTGTTGAGGCCGTAGGCATCCTTTTGCTCGTCGCGCTCATTGGAGCCATTGCCATTGTTTCAAATGGCCTCGAGGGTAGCCAAGTAGAAACTTCGTCTTTGCACGAAGGGAGCCGGTCATGACAACACTTCTATTGCTTGGCACTTCGCTTGCACTCCTCCAAAATGGATTGGTTGTTGGAGCAATTCTCTTTAGCCTTGGCCTTGTCGGTATTCTTTCACGGCGAAACCTGATTGTCATGTTTCTTTGTGCTGAGTTAATGCTTCAGGGTATTTCAGTTAGCCTTGTTGCGTGGAGTCGCTATCACGGCGACTTCGGCGGTCATGTTCTAGTCATCTTTGTTCTGTCAGTAGCCGCATGTGAAGCTGCCATTGCTCTTGTCTTTGTTCTGCAGGCATTCACTCGAACTGGCCGCCTTGATTCTTCTGCATGGCAGTCTCTTCGAGAAACCACACTTGACCGTAGCATCGACCATGAAATCCCATCACTTGATACTTCAATGCCTAGTTTTCCACGCCTCACCCCAGCGGGCCGATCACCAGATACTGATGAGCAAGCCGGGATGCAACGTGAACATGTTTGATATCTATTATTCTCCTACAAATTTGTCGATATGACTCCGTCTTTTCTTCTTGTACTCGTTCCATTACTGCCCCTTCTCGCAGCTATTGCCACCGTTATTGGTGGGCGGAGACTTGGTGCCCGAGCACATCTGCCGGCTGTTGTTGGTATAGCAGCAGCAGCGGTTGTTGCATTATCTCTTCTTGTAGTCACTGCCCGCAGCCGAGGAAATGCAGAAACACCGCGACCTATTGATGTGGTGGCCCCCCTCTGGCAATGGGCAACTGTAGAGGATGCTTATGCCCCTGCCAGTGACTCACACGCTGCAGTTCCAGGAACGGCAGTTGGTGAAGATGCTTATAGCGCTCGACCATTTTCAATTTCGATTGCCTTGCGACTCGATCCGCTTACAGCAACAATGCTTGTAATTATTACGAGTGTTGGACTTCTGGTTGCCATCTACTCAATAGGGTACATGCATGACGATCCTGGGTACCCACGATTCTTCGCGCTCGTGGCCATGTTTGTTTTTTCAATGTCAATGCTCGTGGCAGCGAGTAATTTCCTTTTGGTCTATGTGTTCTGGGAGGCTGTCGGCGCGTGTAGTTACCTGCTCATTGGCTTCTGGTTTCAAAAACCGGAAGCGGCAAAGGCTGCTAAAAAAGCGTTTCTTGTGAATCGGATAGGAGACTTCGGTCTTGCCGTAGGTGTTTTCCTGCTCTGGCTTACCTACGGAACCCTCGATTTTCATGACACTTTTTCTCCTGACGGAACGATTCTGCCAGGCATTCTGGGGCAGACTCGGCTTGCCGATGTAAGCGGTTACGTTGGGGGTATCGTCGGCACGGCAATTTGCCTTCTTCTGTTACTTGCAGCCTGCGGAAAGAGTGCTCAACTTCCCCTCCATGTATGGTTGCCAGATGCCATGGAGGGGCCTACTCCTGCGAGTGCCCTCATTCATGCTGCAACCATGGTAACAGCGGGGGTTTATCTCGTTGCTCGCAGTGCACCCCTTTTCATGGCATGCCCTGGCGCATTGGTGACTGTCTCAATTATCGGAACAACGACTGCACTTGTTGCGGCACTGATTGGAACTGTTCAGAACGATCTCAAGCGGGTACTTGCTTACTCAACAATCAGCCAACTTGGCTACATGTTTGCATGTCTTGGTACTGGAACACTGCTCGGATTCACTGCAGCAATTTTCCATCTTCTTACCCACGCATTCTTTAAAGCACTTTTATTTCTTGGTGCCGGATCTGTTATGCACTCGATGGGTGGTGTGATTGATATGCGTCGATTCGGCGGACTCCGAAAACTCATGCCAATAACAGCCACAACCTTTCTGATTGGGAGTCTTGCGTTAGCAGGAATTGCTCCTTTTGCTGGTTTTTTTAGCAAAGATGAAATACTTGCTTCCCTGCACTCGAAGGGTTGGCCAGATGTTCATCACAGCGCTGAAAATGAGCACCATGCCTTGATTCCTGATCTTCCATCAACGCGGTCTCGTAGTGGCGCAATGCATGATGTTGGGTACCGGGGAGTATCTGGCGATAACGATCACTCAAATAGCAAAAAGGCATCTGCCTTGGTTGGACTTGATGCACTTAATCAACCTGCTGTCTGGAAAACACTCTTCTGGATGGCTCTTGTCACAGCCGGTCTCACGGCATTTTATACCTTCCGGGCTGTTTTCATGACCTTTACTGGTCCGCTTCGTATACCTGATGAAGCCGGTGACCATGCACATGAATCACCTTCAGTCATGACGACACCGCTCCTGATTCTGGCTATCCCAGCCACTCTGATTGGTTTCGTCTTATTTACGACCGAAGGCCTTGCTCATTTTCTTGCTGCAACTCCTTCATTTACAGCACCCTCAATTGTTGAGACTGCTACTGCTTCTGTTTTTCACTGGGATCTTGCGATTCAAGGCACACTCGCTGCAGCTCTTGGCATTGTCATAGCAGCTGTCGGCCATCTTGGACGTCGCAGCGATGGACCTCAGCTCGAACGTTGGCTGGGACCTATACGACCATTCTTAGAAAATCGAATGTTTATTGATCAACTTTATGCTGCTGTTATTGTAAAGCCGATTGAAGCTGTTGCTTTTCTAGCCGCAATTTTTGACAGATCATTTATTGACCGTTCTGTACGATTTTTTGCTCATCTTCCATTAGCCCTCGGTAGCGTTGTCCGTCGGCTACAGTCTGGGGTACTCCAACGATATGCCCTAGCCGGTGTCATTGGTGTCTTGGCAATTATTGTCTTTCTTGCTTGGCGACTTTGAATCTCGTCTAGCCTTTCCAGGACTCATTATCTTTTCTTTCATTTTGACAACTTCATGAACTTGCTCTCCCCATCAACACATCTGCTACTGGTCATTCTCATGCCTCTCGTAGGTGCGGGCATCGTCTGGCTTGTCTCAAGCCGTGGCCTCCAGGCGGTTCGCCAAAGTGCAGCAACGACTGCGGTTTTGACGCTGATTGCTGCAGGATGGCTTATTCTGCGATATCTCACGAGCACTGAGGCTACGAGTAATCAAGTATTTGCAGTGCTATCAGTCCCGTGGCTTACGGGAGGAATGTTTGACATTCGTCTATCAATCGGTCTTGATGGCCTGTCACTTTGGCTTTTTGGGTTGTCAGCACTGCTTTCTGTGACTGCAATTTTTGTGAGCTGGGAAGCTATACGTGAGCGAGCTGTGGGCTTCTACATGCTCCTCTTGCTTCTTGAAGCGGCCATGCTCGGGGTTTTTGTAGCCCGTGACATTATTTTGTTTTATGTCTTCTTTGAATTCACTCTCGTACCACTCTTTTTTCTCATTGGTATATGGGGCCATGACGAACGACGAAAAGCGGCAATCACATTTTTCATTTACACCCTTGCAGGAAGTGTTCTTGCATTTCTTGGTCTTATAACCATTGTGTTGTGGAATGCTACCCACACTGGCAGCGTCACGTTTGATATCGAAGCACTGACTGCTGGCCTCAGTGCGCACCCACTCCCCATGGATGCAAACGGTGGCTATCTTCAATGGGTTGTTTTTCTTGCACTTCTCATTGGGTTTGCGGTAAAGGTTCCAATCTTTCCTTTTCATACCTGGCTTCCTCTTGCTCATGTCGAGGCGCCAACCGGTGGTAGCGTAGATCTAGCTGGTGTCTTACTAAAAATTGGCATCTACGGTTTCCTCCGATTCTCGATGCCAATGCTCCCTGAAGCAACTGCGGTCGCAGCACCGTGGCTCTTTGCGCTTGGCGCCATTGGGATTGTTTACGGGGCATTAGTTGCTCTTGTCCAGCAGGATTTAAAACGACTCATAGCGTATTCTTCAGTGAGTCACATGGGGTACGTTGTCATGGGCTTGTTTGCCTTGGAACCCGTTGCGATTGAGGGCGCAAATCTTCAGCTAATCAATCACGGTCTATCCTCCGCCGGCCTCTTTGCATTGGTTGGAATGCTTTACGAACGCTTTCATACACGTTCCATTCAGAGCCTTGGGGGTGTCGCTAAAAAAGCACCGTGGCTCACTGCAATTTTCATGGTATTCACCTTCTCGAGCATCGGTCTTCCAGGACTGAACGGTTTTGTTGGGGAATTTATGATTCTTGCTGGATCTTTCCAAAGAGCGTGGACGGGTGTTTCTACAGAACTACAGCAAAGTTATTTGATTCTTTCGCTCATGGGAGTTGTTGGCGTTGTGCTTGGAGCCTGGTACATGCTCTGGGCAGTCGAACGCGTGTTCTTTGGAACTTCCCGATTACCTCCTTCGCATCTCAACAATGAAAATCTGGAATCTCTTGACTTACGGTGGCATGAGATAGCGGCACTCGCACCGCTCACTGTGTTTGTGCTCTGGATAGGTATAACACCGGCAACGTTCCTCTCTCCTTCTTCGCAATCTGTTCGTGCAATGACTCTTGCAGCAAGCAATGCTTTCGACCAACAAATGCAACCCACCGAGGGCCACCAAACGGGCACAGAAATAATCACGCACAACAAGACGAGTGGTTCTGAACAAGATCAGCTTAAGACATATCCACCTTTTCAAAAACCAATTCCAGTAAAGCAATAATGACGACGTCTTTCGAAACCTTCCTGCTTCTGTCACCAGAAATAACGTTATTTCTAGCAGCACTCATTGCGTATCTTGCCGCTGCCTTTAGTGGCCTTCGGGCTGGATGGCTCGTTGCCGTCACTGGTCTCGGCATAGCCATTCTGATATCAGGGAGTCAGCCTGACAGCGGTGCAACCATTTCATCAGGCCCAATTACGATTGATGGATTCTCGTTCTACATACGCCTCCTTACGTACACCACGGGACTGGTACTTGCGCTTATTCAGTCTGGGGATTATTGGAAAGCAGCGGTTCAAGATGACAGCAGCCAAAACAGGCGACGTGGCACAGGTGAAGAAGCTGGTACTTTTTTAATTCTTTTAGCTGGACTCTCTCTCGTGGGGCTGGCAAATGACCTCGTACTGCTTTTTATCGGGCTTGAACTTGTTTCAATACCGACGTACATCTTGCTGTCTCTCAAACGAACGGATGCTGCAGGCCAAGAAGCCAGCTTGAAGTATTTTTTCCTATCGCTTATCGCGTCTGCGTTGTTCTTATACTCGGTAGCCTGTCTCTATGGACTGGGTGGTTCGACATCGTTGCTAGCTATTGGAAACCAGATCCAGTCACTGGGTAATCTCTCGCCGCCCGCAGTCGAAGGATCAATCGTTGTCGGTACCATCACAGCCAGCATGGCCGCAGTACTTCTACCGGTAATGCTTGGTACGGCACTCGCCGGAGCAGCCTTTCGAATGGCTGCCGTTCCAATGCACTTTTACGCTCCCGATGTTTATCAAGGCACGAGCACAAGCAACGCTGCCGTACTTTCGACGCTCCCGAAAATAGCAGGCATTGTCATGCTTGCTCGCTTAATTGCGTTAGCTATTCCCCCACTGGGAAGTGGACAAGCTGTTGGTCCGGTCGCTGAGACACTACTTCTCCAGGCATGGCATCTCATTGCTATTGTTGCTGCGGTCACCATGACAGTTGGAAACTGCATGGCACTGCTCCAAAATAATCTACGGAGACTTTTTGCATGTTCCTCTATTGCTCATGCGGGTTATTTATTGGTTGGCTTGGCAGCAGTGTCCGCAGCAGCAGCATCTGAACAAGGCCAACTTGGTGGAGAATCGATAACCGCAACTGCTCTGACACTAGACGGACTCGGTTCAACACTTTTCTATTTGGCAACATATCTCCTTGCAACGGTTGGGTTGTTCGGTGGACTTGTCTACCTCGGGCACCGTTGGCCTGAATGGTCTACATCAAGCAGCCAAAGGCCAAGACTTGAGGAGATTGAAACCGTTGATGATCTCAATGGATTATCAACAACGAATCCTGTAGCTGCATTTTGCCTGGCAACCTTCCTCTTAAGTCTTGCTGGAATCCCGCCGCTGCCTGGTTTTTGGGGAAAGCTGTCACTCGTGACCTCCTCACTTAGCATCGGTGGTGGCGATGCAGCCTTTGGTGATCGAAAGGCATGGTTTATAGGCTTAAGTATTGTCTTAGTACTCAATGCTGCTATCGCAGCTGCTTACTACCTTCGCTTAATTACTGCCATGTACTTCAAGTCTAATGACAAAGGAGTTCAGGCAGACGGTGGTCTGTCTTCAGGCTTGGCCATGGTCGTCTGCCTCATTGTACTTCTTTCGATTTCTGTCCGACCACGTGGACTGTTTACGGCAGCCTTGCGTGCCGGCAATACTTTCTCTGGAAATATCGCAACAGAAACGATGCCTCCACAGACAACACAGATTTCGCCTGAGGACGCCATGCTTGCTAGTGAAATACAAAAGGGTACTTGATGAACAATGCACTGACCTCAGAAAACATTCGAGAGACACTTGCTGACATGACTGATCCGGAATCGGGAAGACTACTTTCTGATCTGGGACAGATTGGTGATGTGACCGCGGATGAAAAGAAGATTACGCTCGATGTTGCTCTCACAACACATTCTGCAATTCTCTGGCGACAAACGCAGGGACGTATTGAAGAGCGGATCAGAACAGCTTTCCCAAATATTCCTGATGTACAAATAACCGTCAGGCCTCATGAAAGGCCGCCAACTAAAATTGGCCAGGTCGGCCTTGAAGCAAAAAGTGTTATTGCAGTTGGATCAGGCAAGGGAGGCGTCGGCAAAAGCACAATAGCTGTATCACTTGCGATTGGCTTGGCTAGAGCTGGGAGCAAAGTAGGCATTCTTGATGCGGATGTCTATGGACCGAGTGTTCCTCACCTTGTTGGGCTGGAAGGACGTCCCGCAATCCAAGAAGGGCGAATTGTTCCGCCACAACTCAGCCCAGGGCAACCTCATCAGGCATTGCCAACGGGCCTAAATCCCGAAACCGTACCGGTCATGTCGATGGGGTTTCTTGTGCCTCCAGGAGAGGCAGTCGTCTGGAGAGGCCCAATGCTTCATGGTGCCATCACTCAAATGCTCCGTGATACGAATTGGGGACCACTCGATTACCTGATTATCGACATGCCACCAGGGACTGGCGATATTGCGTTAACCCTTTCGCAGGTC
>CAJQGO010000279.1 GCA_905477565.1 uncultured Planctomycetota bacterium | reverse complement strand
TAGAATTAATTTTATAGTATCCATATCTAGCAGTTTCATATTAAGAAAGAAGAAGCCGCTGGATTCCCTGAGAAGAATATCTCGCTTGATCAGGCAGCAGCAGAATTCGTTGGCAGCAAAACTCGTTTTCCCTCCATCAATACAGGTATTGTTAATGGTACCGATATGTGTTGGACGCGCGCTGGTGTTCATGTACCACCAATCAATAATCCTGCCATGCTGTTTCGGGGACTTTTCGTGAGTTTGCCCCAGAGTCAGGTGGAGAATGAACGCATGCGGCTTGAGCATCGCGGCAGTGTACTTGATGTATTACGTGATTCAGCACGTGCCTTGCACCGAACGCTCAATACAGCAGATCAAGACAAACTCGATCAATATTTGACGTCAGTCCGCGACGTTGAACGGCGACTGCAAATGTCTAAAGAATGGTTGCATCGGCCCAAACCGAAACCGTCGATAGAAGAAGTGCTAGACGAGGAACGCCAGCAAATTGATGAAGTAGAACTTTTTTACGACCTCATGGCCCTTGCTTTGCAGACAGATTCCACTCGTGTGGCAACATTTGAAACTGGATTAGGTTTCCGGACGTCTGAGTTAGACCTCGGTAGTTACCATGGTCTTTCTCATCATGGAAAATCAGAGGACCGGATTGGTCAGCTTCAGGTCGTAGAATCTTTTTTAACAACAAAGCTCAGTAATTTTCTTGCGAGGTTAAAAGAAGCACAGGTTTTTGATGACACGCTAGTTGTCTTTGGCAGCGGTATGAGTGATGGGTCGATTCATAGCAACCGGAATCTTCCAGTGCTCCTTGCCGGTGGTGGGCTCAAGCATCAGGGGCATGTTATTTGTCCTGAAGAGCAACATCGACGAGTCCCCCTTTCGAATCTGTGGTTGTCTGTTTTGCAGTGGTTCGGAGCAGAAGAAGCCGATCATTTTGGTAGAAGCACAGGGACTTTTTCCCATATGGAAATTGGATAGGAGAGTGGCATGAAAACCACAATCTACTGTGCCGTCATTTATGCCGCCATTCTTTTTCATGGCCTGAGCGTATTCGCTATCGCGGACCAAAGCACAGTTGAACAAAATGCAGCTGGCCAGAACGCAGCGGTGTTTCTTGAAAAATATTGCATCCAATGTCACGGTGATCAGAAACAAAAAGCTGACCGCCGATTCGATACGCTTTCATCAAAAATTAAGACTCTCGATGACTTGGGTCGTTACCAAGAGGTTGTGGATCAACTGAATCTTGAAAGCATGCCACCAGAAGGGAAGCCTCAGCCTTCCCCTGACGAACGTCTTGCCATGATTGATTCGCTTACTCGGCGCATTGAAACTGCTCATGCCGAACTCAACACGTCTGGTGGGCATAGTGTTCTTCGGCGGCTCAATGCATGGGAGTATCGGCAAACGATCGGGGATCTACTCGGACTCGATGTTGAGGTCTGGAATCCGTCAGAAGATTTTCCTGAGGAGGTTGTGGTTGACGGGTTCGATAACAACGGTGCTGGTCTCGTTACCTCTGGCATGTTAATGGATCATTACTTAAGCGCGGCTGAAGAAGCTATTCATCGCGCCACGAAGTTCGGGAAACGACCAGTTGCGAAAAGTTACAGGCAAGCATCCCCTTTCTATTTTAGTGGGAAAGGCTACGAAGACTTACCAAAACTGTTCAAAGTTGATCGCTTTCGCTTTACACCCGATACGCCTTTCACTGATCTCTATGGTCGTCACTATCGTGGTGGGCATATTGGATTTCTTCCCTTGGTTCGGCAGGGTGGTGTGCCGCATAGTGGCATCTACACCATTCGTGTGAAGGCGGCAGCTATAAGTCGTCACCATGACTATGGAAAAGCACTGGGTGATTTTCGCAATGGTGATCCGTTGGTTATGGAAATCGCTGCTGTCGATCGACGGGGAAGTGTTGTAAGTACTGGGAATGTTTCAAAAATGATTTCCTTGGCGAGAGTCGAGCTGACGAATGAAGAACCTGAGTGGTTTGAGTGGGATGTCTATGTGGAAGCAGGATTTGAGCCGGAAGTTCGCTTTCGTAATGGGCCGATGGCTGCCAAACGAATGGTGCGAATGCTGACAACACACGCTGCCGACAAACCTGAATTCAAGCCGTTTGTTGATATGAAAGGTGGTCTCGAAAAAGCGCACGGGGTACTCAAGGGATATCAGGGACCGCGTCTGCGCGTTTGGGAAATTGGAATAGAGGGCCCGCACGTTGATGTCTGGCCAACCGCCGGGCATCGTGCACTCTATGGGGAGTTGACTCGTGAGGAACTCGATGCCGAGACAATACATCAGCAGCTTAAGTTATTCGCTGAAAAAGCATTTCGACGCCTACCCGTTGAGGGCGAAGTTGAACCAATTCAGAACCTTGTTGCTGATAGTTTGAAAGCAGGAGTTGATCCTTTGGAGGCATTTCAAATTGGATGTCAGGCCATTCTCTGTGCACCAGGGTTTCTGTATCTGAATCTTGGTGAAGGGCCGCTTGAAGAAATTGCCCTGGCATCGAGGCTGTCCTATTTTCTTTGGTCATCACCGCCAGACGAAATGTTACTTCGCTTGGCAACGAATAATAAATTAAAAGCTGAGTTGTCAGAACAAGTCACACGCATGCTTGCTGATCCACGTTCTGAACGATTTGTGCATCATTTTGTGCGGCGGTGGTTAGACCTGGATAATATCGGAACGATGCCTCCGTCAGCAGAATTTCTTGAATATTACCGAGATAATCTTCAGGTAGCTATGCGTCAAGAAACGGAATCGTTCTTTCGGCATGTGCTCGATACGAACCAAAACGTGCAGAATTTTCTGGATGCAGACTATTCATTTTTGAACCGTGAACTTGCCTTGCATTACGGTATTGAAGGTGTTGAAGGAAATGGCTTACAGAAAGTGTCGTTGCAAGGAAGTCGACGGGGTGGATTGATTGGCCATGGTGCATTCTTGACGGCATCAGCAAATGGTGTTGATACATCGCCTGTTGTTCGTGGTATTTATGTGCTTGAAAAATTACTTGGTTATTCTCCACCACCGCCACCGCCTGACGTACCGCTTATTGAGCCAGATATCCGTGGTGCTGTCAGTATTCGTGATCAGCTTCTAAAACATCGAAATGTTGCAACGTGTGCTGAGTGTCATCGAAAGATTGATCCACTTGGATTTGCATTGGAAAATTATGATGCCATTGGTGGTTGGCGGGATGAATATGACGGGAAAGTTTCGATTGATCCGTCAGGGAAGCTGCCTGATGGAGATTCGTTCGAGAATCCGGCAGAATTTCAAGAGGCTCTTCTGAGGCGAAAGAATCAGTTCGCTCGCTGTATCACGGAAAAACTTCTTGCATACGCTTTAGGCCGCGAACTAGAAGTCAGCGACAGGCCTGTTATTGATGAGATTGTCCAAGAGATAAGTAAGCCAGAAAAGGGTCTCCGCGATCTTATTCAAGACATTGTGGTGAGTCGCAGCTTTCTTGAAAATTAAAGTGTGCGTGGGATAGTTGATCGAATGAATGCTTATACGGGGTGAGGGGTATGATTTTTTTGAAATGGTTGCGACTGTGTGCTTTGCTGTTTGTTGCATGGGTCTGCACGGGCACTGTCCGTGGTGAGAATCCACCGAATATCGTCTACATCATGTCAGATGAACTGGCGTATTATGAACTTGGCCATATGGGGAATCCATATATTAAAACTCCTCGCATCGATCAGATGGCCAGAGAGGGCATGCGATTCACAAATGCCTATGCAGGCTCGCCTGTCTGTGCTCCGTTGCGCTGTAATCTCATGACGGGCAAGCATTCCGGACATGCATCGGTACGAGCCAACGATGGTGGAACGCCGTTACGAGAGGGTGAGGAAACGATTGCTTCAATGCTGAAGCAGAAAGGCTACGCCACAGGTGGATTCGGTAAATGGGGGTGTGGAGGGCGTGATTCGACAGGCGTCCCGGAGAAGCATGGGTTTGATGTCTTCTTTGGATACTAC
>CAJQGO010000278.1 GCA_905477565.1 uncultured Planctomycetota bacterium | reverse complement strand
AGGAAGGTATATCGGGAAGGCGTGCATACCGAACTGCTCACATATGCCCGAGTGAACTTCATTCCCTCCTCCGCCATGCGGTCGAGATTTGGCGTGTACGTGTCGCCCCCAAAAGCCGCGATGCTCGACGGGTTCTGATCGTCGATGAGAAACATGATGATGTTCGGACGCTCTCCGCGAGCCACAGTCACAAGCATTACTGACAAACAGAGCATTAAAAACGAGAAGAATCGTGTCATGAAGAAATGTCTTTACTGTGTGAAGAGTTAATAGATTTTGGATTCGGTGTTTATTGATTCAGCAGCGGGGGGATGCGACTGATGTACGGTTTGAAATACTCACTGGTCTTTTAATGTTTTTGAAAAGAAGTCCAGTACAAATTGCTTCGCTTCAGGTGTTTGAAATTCTTTGCCACCATGCCCAGCGTGAGCTATTACTTTTAGTTCCGATTGCGCTCCGGCAGCCAGCAGCTTTTCATGCAATCGCTGGCTTTGTGACAATGGAACACCAGGGTCTTTTTCGCCATGCATAATCAGAAATGGTGGGTCGTCTGCTGAAACCTGATACAGGGCGCTTGCTTGTTTGGCTAATTCAGGTACGTCTCGGACCGTCTCGCCAAGCAACTTTGCCCCGTTGGATTGTGCTATATCGGCTTCGGTCCGAGTTTCCGAAATTGTATTCGGTGGCATTGTCAGCAGGTCTGTCGGTCCAAACCAATCACAGACAGCTTGGATGTGGCTAGAGGTTCCTTCGTTGCCTGGCGCGTCGAGTGTTCCCAAGAGAGCGACCAGGTGCCCGCCGGCCGAACTTCCCCATGCCCCAATTCGATCGGGATTGAGATTAAAGGGTTTTGCGTTCTCTCGAAGCCAGCGAATTGCCGCGCGGCAGTCGTCAATTTGAGCGGGCCACTGGGCTTGATGCGTCAACCGGTAATCAATGCTGGCGACAGCAAAACCGTCAGCAGCCAACCATGCCGCAGGGCAACGATCTTTGGAGCCATTCTTCCAACCACCCCCATGCACCCAAACAACAACCGGAAGCGGGCCCAAAACTTCTTTGGGTCGATACAGATCAAGCTGCAGTTTTTGTTCAGCAACTGTTGCAAATGTGATGTCGCGTAGAACGTTAACGCCTTCAGGAGGTGGCATGAGTTTGCTAGGTACTTTGGCTTGTGCGCCGGCCTTGGCGTGCTCAATGGTGAAATCAACGAGTTTTTGGCTGGTGAAGAATCCTTCAAAAAAATTGTGGCCCTGCCCTTCGACTACCTCTAGTTCCACAAACTCTTGAGCGCCAGAAGCGTTATAGATTTCCACGAGCCGCGCAGCATTCTGTTTCAGTGGAACAACTTTGTCGATGGCACCGTGAATAATGGAAATCGGTATCTTTGCTTTGGCAAGAGTTCTAACTTTCTCAATCGGATTATGTTGTTTTATCGCCGCGGCCAAATCTGCCTCAGACATTTTGTACGCAGGAGCCGCTCTCTTGATTCCCGGATACGTCGTCAAATCAAAAACTGGATAGATTCCAGCTATTGCGGCAACCTTATCAGTGTTTCGAATTGCCCAACTGCTGGACCACAGCCCACCGCGGCTCCGGCCAAGCAGGCATGGTTTGGCACCAAAGTTTCGTTTGGTCGTCAGTTCCTTGTAGAGAGCCGAGAAGTGCTTGCGACCCTCTGGCGACCCATAGCTTTCACCAACATCAATACCAGCTACTGCAACACCCGCGTCAAGAAATTGTTGGTGCATCCACTTTTCGTGAACGTCAGGGTAGCGGGGTAGCGTCGGTGAATACATAACCCATGGCTGAGGTGTTGATCGTTTTTCCTGGCTCGGCCAAAGAATAAACGCAGGGTGATCATCGACTAGAAAAGTCTCGCCCTCAAGAATCAGTTCCTTGATTGGATCGGCTCGCTTGTCTCGCGACTGCGCGTGTGATGAGCCAAGCATCGTTATGAAAGAGGCAGCCAGGAACAGCAACAGAAAGATATTTTGAGCAAACAATTTAATTACCTTCTGTCATTTTTTCAGTTTTGCGTTTTTCTCGTGCGGCTTTCTTCTCTTCTTTTGACATTTTCTTGACTGGTGCACCGGCATCAGGATTCCAGCGTTTTTCCTGGTTGCTTACCGGGTCTGCCATTTCGTCGAGCCACGTGTTGTATTTGTCCGTGAGTTCGGAAACCACCTGCGGGTGTTTCGCAGCAAGGTTGGTGGTTTCGCTGAGATCTTTTTGAAGATCAAAGAGCTCAATACGATTCTTCTCTGCGACGAGTTTCCAGTCTCCGGAACGTATAGCCCACTTTCCGTTGGCACCCGCAGAACTCCAGTACAACTCATTATGGAGTTTGTTGGTTTCGCCCTTGAGTGCGGGCAAAATGCTCGTTCCATCTAGAGGCTTGTCCTTTGGCATGGGAAGTCCAGCAGCGTCGAGAGCTGTAGCAAACAGGTCGATTGACCACATGGGTACGTCGCACTTTTTCCCCCCCTCTAATTCAGCTGGCCACGACACAATATACGGAACATGGATTCCGCCCTCGTAGTCCATCTGCTTGAAGCCACGAAGTGGTGCATTGTTGGCGTGCATGGTGCCCGAGCCACCATTGTCTGTGAGAAAAATGAGCAGTGTGTTGTCAAACAAGGAATGCTTCTTTAACGAGTTCACGATCTCCCCTACTCCCATGTCGAGGTGCTTGATCATGGCCATGAGAGTGTCACGTGTGTCATCTCCGGTGACCTGCTTGATATCTTCTTCAGGGGCCTCTGGTGGCGCGTGCACTGCGTTGTAAGCAACATAAAGAAAGAACGGTTCGGCTTTGTGGCGGTTAATAAAGTCAACTGCCTCTTCAGTGATGCGAGTGGTGAGGTACCCTTCTTCTTTGATGGGTGTGAGGCCACGATAAATTGGATGACTCATGTCTGAGTGGTCAAAGTATGGATGTGCCCCGCGTCCCATGAAGCCGTAGAACTCATCGAACCCTCGATTCATTGCGTGGTACTCTTCGGTGAGGCCAAGATGCCACTTGCCGATGGCACCAGAGATGTAGCCGGCTGGCTTAAGCCGTTCGGGAAGGAAGACTTCATCAAGTGGAACACCTGATCCACCCTCCCCTGCTGTATAGATTCCAAATCGTTGCTGATACCGTCCAGTCATCAGTCCGGCCCGAGTCGGTGAACACACATGCCCACTCGTATAGCCCTGAGTGCAGATAGTGGATGAATCAGCGAGGGCATCGATATGTGGGGTGCTGACTTCCGGTGGAGAGTGAGGGTTGTAACTGACGTCAGCATAGCCCTGATCATCTGTGAGGATAATGACAATGTTCGGTTGATCTGCGCCCATGACAATGCACGGCAAGCAAAGAAAACTAAAAAGTGCTAGTTGTGTCACACGTCGATGTATCGTGGTCACGAGTTCAGTTCCCTGTCTACTCGAATAGGTAAAGGTGCGGATCTACTTCAGGCCGCTCGCGGATTAAGAATCATTCGTTATGGCATGGTCGATCAAACGGCTGTGTTCCTGCTCATTCATCTCATTTTCGTTTTTTTCTACTTTTCTTTTCTTTCTTTTCTTCATGCGTGACACTGCGAATATATGCTTCGGTTTCACTCCGCGTGAGTCCGCCAGACTTGTCGCCGTCGGCCCGTTTGAAAATGTTTTCAATATGATTGCCGCTTGTACAGATGCTTGCAAACTCTTTGATGGAAAGCGTGCCGTCTTTGTTTTCATCTGATTGTTCAAACCATTTGTCTGCTGCCATTCGCGAGAGTTTCCACCACGACACACCGCTGAGTGCTTTTTTGAATTCAGTTGCGTTAAGCACACCGTCGCCATCTTGGTCCGTCTTTCGAAACGAGTCAGGGCCATGCTTTGGCGAGTAATAAATGTACGTGCTGAATTCAGGGTAGCTGATTGATTTGCTGCCATCTTTATCAACCTCGATAAAAAGTTCTTGCTCCGTCATGCTAAGACGCTTTTCTCCAAGCGTTGATGGCTCGCCTACTGGTGGAGTGAAAGTGATGGTTTTAATTTGTCCGTCCTTTCCGCAGGAGGCCTTCACTCCAAACCCTGCCTGTGGTTCCTGCTTGCTTTTCCCTGAAAATCCCACGAAATAAACCTTTGACTTTGAGTCCAAGCGAAGCGTGCGGAGGCTCTCGCCAGTCTGCTGGACATCAAATGCCTTGCCCGAGGAGTCGACGTGTGTCAGCGTGCCAACGACAATCGCACTGTCTGCACCTTTGCTGTTTGGCTTTGCCTGAACATGCGCCGAGCTGACAAGGAAAATGCTGACCAAAACGGCAGCTGAAGAACCAAATAATTTTACTGTCATGTAAATAACTCCAGGATAGGC
>CAJQGO010000277.1 GCA_905477565.1 uncultured Planctomycetota bacterium | reverse complement strand
TAGTACGAAGTAGTGGCGGCTGGAGCATAGTACGCCGTCGTTGCTGGAGCGTAGTAACTCGTCACGGCAACGGAACTGGCCGGTACTGCTGCAACAGGAGCAGAATATGCTGTTACGGACGAATATGTGCCGGAAGGAGTGTATTGACTGACATAGGGTGCCGGCTGGGCCACAACGGGAGAATAATAGACTACCTGCTGGGCATACCCCGAAGCAGCAAGTACCAGGCTAGCCACAAAACCCGCGAGTATGAGCGGAAGTCGTCGTACGATCATGTGGGGAAAAGATTGGGCATGTGACATTTGAAAGACTCCGATGACGGGAACAAGTGACTTTGTTTAGGTAAAGAATACGCTAGAGGTTGCTAGGTTCGCAAACGGGCGGTAAAGTTCCCGCTGTCGGACAGGTTTAACTCGTTTTTCCCTGACGTCAAACACCCCGCTGAAAAGTCAGTATTCAGCGTTGAAAAAGTCAATTTAAACTCTTGTTTAGTGCCTGAAGGTGGGTTTCGGACGTGAAAAAATCCCCATCCGAAGACCAGTCGCCTGATTCGACATCTGGTTTTGCATCGCTTTTGGCCGTTCGTTCGCTCACCGTGCTGAACGACAATATGGCGCGATGGATTGTTATAGGACTAGGCAAACGAGCCGCAGCATCCGTCGGTACTGCTCCTGCGGCTGTGCTGGCCGTTGGGACAGCAGTCTATGTTGTGCCGTTTGTTCTCTTTGCTTGGCTCGCTGGTTGGCTTGCAGACAGATATTCGAAGCGATCGGTCGTCATCAGCTGGAAGTTCGCTGAGATCCTTATCGGCATTGTCGCCGCACTTGCCGTTGCATGGGGTGCGGGGTCTGGCGTTGTTTTGGCAGGCATTCCTCTTGGTCTCTGGCTGTTGCTTGGAGTTGTTGGTCTTTTTGGCCTGCAGACAACATTACTAAACCCAAGCCTGCTTGGAACAATTCCTGAGACAGTGCCCGCGGCAAAACTTTCTTCAGCGAATGGGATTTTCGCACTTGTTTCACTTGCTGCCACACTTGCCGGAATGGCAGCAGGTAATTGGTTAGCCGATATCACGTGGCTTACTCCGCAGCCAGATGCAGGTCGTCCTCTTCCACTTTGGATGTTGAATCTTCCCTTTGGCTATGCGTTACCAGCCGCGGTTGGGCTTTTTTCAATTGCTTCGGTTGGTTGGTTGCTTTCTCTACGTCTACCAAAAGTTCCGGCTGCAAATCCAAAAGCGGTGTTCCCGCGAAATGGAATAACGAAAACGGTAGACGACCTTCGCGCTCTTTTTGGTTCTCGCCGGCTTGTTGGTGCAGCAGCGGGGATTGTGTTCTTTTGGGGCATTGCTGCAGTCGCCCAGTTGAATGTCGATCAGTATGCGTTTGAATCTGGAGCGACCACTCAGGGTCAAGTGACCCCTCTTCTCCTTGCCCTTGTGATTGGTATCGGAGGAGGGAGCCTGCTTGCGGGGCGACTTTCTGGCCAGGGAGTAGAAGAAGGTTCCCAAGTGAATCTTGGCATCGTGCCAGTTGGCGGAATGATAATGGCTATAGCCTGTCTTGCCCTTTCCTTTTCCGGCCAAGAAATTTTTCAGCCAGACAAGTCTCTTTCGATTGGTTTGGTAACAGCTGCATGGTGGCTTTTTCTCCTTGGTGTTGGAGCAGGAATGTTTGATGTTCCCCTTGAAGCGTATCTTCAGGAACAAAGCCCACCTGATCGTTTGGGAGCAACATTGGCATCTACAAACCTGTTGGTTTTTACAGGCATGCTGGCTTCATCTCTTGGCTACTATGTTTTACGGATGCCCGTGGGCGTTGAAGAGTTGGCAGAGCCACTGTTCTCAGCCCGTGGAGTCTTTCTAATTTTTGCGTTGCTAGCAGGAATTGCGACGCTTGCTGCGATACTGTCAGCGCCTCGGTCTTCTCTGCGTCTCGTTGTGGATTGGACGGTGCGCCTGGTGTACCGGTTTCGTATTCAGGGGGCCGAAAGCCTTCCAGCCCGTGGGCCTGCAGTCATTGTTGGGAACCACATTTCATGGCTCGACGGTTTTCTGGTAGTTCTCGCATCCCGCAGACCAGTACGAATGGTTGTCTATGGTCCAAATATTCAAGGACGGTTTCTGAAGCGATTGGCTGCACAGTGGCAATTTATTCTTTTTGATCCGCATCCAAAATCAATTGCTCGTGCGCTCAAAGAAATCGAAAGTGGATTAGCCAAAGGAGATTTTATTGGAATTTTTTGTGAGGGTGGCATATCGAGGACGGGTCAACTGCTAGGCTTTAAGCGAGGTCTTGACCGCATTCTCAGTCGCGTCGATGCCCCTGCTGTGCCGCTGGCCATTGATGGTCTTTGGGGCAGTGTCTTTTCATTTTCCGGAGGCAGGTTTTTCTTTAAAGTGCCGTGGCCGTTACGGCGGACAATTACGATGCGATTTGGGCCGCTTGTCGCCAGTGGGCAAAGCCCTGCTGTTATTCGACTAGCACTTCAGGAAACGGCCGCTCGAGCAGTGTTCGACAGATTTCATCACACTCCAAAGTGTGATGTTGCTCGCGCTGCCTCAGCGGAAGCATTGAGTGGGTGTTGTGTCTTGAGGCGATTCGATCGTCTGCTTGTGACGCTTCAAGAAGACGATCCACTGCATGATGTATTCGCGGACACTGATTCTCATCAGCTTTCTGTCTCAGTTGAAGCATGTCAGGAGGTTGTGTCAGCTGATGAATTCGTACGTTTATTTAAACGTGGACGAGTGACTGTATGGTTGGCCCGGCACCAACAGCTTGATGAAATGCTCACGTTTGTCCGCGGAGAACCTCAGAAGCCAGTTGCGTTTCCCGAGGTAATTATCGTGCCTGTTGGATCAACGGCAGAGTTTAAGCAGGTTTCCGAACTTCTGTCTGAATTCGATAAAGCGTGTGGTGTTAGGCCTGTGGTTGCGTTTGCTCCACCTGGCTGCGGTCTGATTGCAATGAGTACACCACCATCACGGTCGACAAGCCAGCAAAAGACGTATGATCCTGATTCAGTTGGAAGAGTTGTCAACGGTGCAGTTGTATGGCCTCGTGCATCGTTGAGAGGATCAGCTGGTTTTGAGCCCTTTGGTGATGAGTCTCCTCGGTCCTATGGAGACAGTAGTCTAGTTGTCTCGGCAATGAGCCAAGGCTTTGATGGGATTGGCTGGAAGCTGCTTGAGGAGCAGTTTGATGTTGATGATAACGGGTTCTTGAGACTCCGCTTGGATGGTGGGGAATAACGGTGTATTGTTGTGTTGAGAAACTGCACCCCTAGCTCAATTGGATAGAGCATCGGTCTACGAAACCGAAGGTTACTGGTTCGAATCCAGTGGGGTGTACTTCAATTGATAAAGGTCGTCGGAGCCCACTCCGGCGGCCTTTTTCTGTTTCAGTTCTGCCGCACGATTGGCCAGTTCGAGAATCGCGACGCCCTCCTGAAGGTAACTCTGATTC
>CAJQGO010000276.1 GCA_905477565.1 uncultured Planctomycetota bacterium | reverse complement strand
CGAGAGCCTTCAAGAATTCATCTGATGCACGGATTGTCATGTCCTGCCAAGGCTGCTTGTTGAAGAAGGAGTGCTCCTGATTCTTCGCAATCCAAAACTCAACAGAGTGAATATTGAGCAACTGCATTTTCTCATACGCAGCATTCCAACCTTTCAACCATTTTTCATCTTCACTTCCAAAAAAGACAATAGCTGGTGGAAAGTCGGGACGGATATGCTGCAGGAAGTCGACTTCAGAATCTTTGGCATCTGCCATACCAAGGGCAGGGTTAAACAAAATATATGCTGCTACCGATGTATCATGCGACCTATCGTCATGTGGGTCATTTAAATCAGGGTTGGTTGTTGCAAGTAAGCTAACGTGTCCGCCTGCTGATCCTCCCCCTGCGATAATCCGCTGTGAATCGATGCCGAGTTCTTCAGCATGCTGCTTGTACCAGCGAATGGCACTTTTTGCATCCGTTATACAGACACGTTTGCGAGATCCATCCCCATTATCCGCCTTCGTCGCCAGCCGATATGATACGGTTGCTGCCACAAGACCTCGGCTTGCAAAGTAGTGGCAAAGATAGCGGAACTGATCTCTCTTTCCACCACCCCAACCGCCTCCATGAAACATGATGAGACCCGGAACCGACTTAGTTGAGGCATCATGAGCCTTCGGAAAATGAATCTCTATTTCCCGTGTCACACCATTTTCTTTTTTATAGGAGTAGATTTTTCCTTCCGGGAGATCGTCACTACGGGCACAGTTTGAAAGACAAGACAGGGCTCCTAAAACCACACACAACGTAAGCGTTTTCATTTAAAACCTCAACAACATTGATTCCGGCAATCCAATTCCGATGCTTCATCCAAGGCAGTACATTCTGCATAAATACAAAACTATTTTCTTGTGCGAAGGAATTCTCTCCGGGTGTTTTGACTTCCGAGTCTGCGGTGCATTATTCTTTGACAGTTCGCTTCGGACACTTTTTCCTGTGTTAATCCTCGGCGGCTTTCCGCTTTTTCACGGGTTGTTTCTTTTTCGCACCCGCTGCTTTGTTGTAGTCCTTCATAGAGACATTGGTGGCAGCAGGAAGCTGCATGAATTCCTCGACCTTGGGAAGGGGAATCCATGGGTTCTCTATGGGGTATGTATCTAGATTGGCATTGAGATCTTCTTCAGTCAGGGATTTAGAAGTGACGCCATTTTCTGGAACGTCTAAACCCGCGACCCATACAATGGCGTTGAGAACGATTTTTCGAAAGTCGTCGATGGCCCAGTTACGGTGATAGTGGCCACCAGTGAATCCAACGCCACGTCCACCATCTTGGCGTTCAATCCCCCACATCAGTGTTTGAGTTTTGCCAATGCCATCGACGCCGTGTTGGTTCCAGAGGTTAATGACGCGTTTGAGACGATCTTGGGTTGGAACAGCCGTAACGAGGTCGAGGACGTGGTCACGATCCTTCTGAAAACGCATGTTGTAGTAGAACTCATCGTACGCGCGGACGAGGTCAGTGATACCGTTTGAGACTGGATGCCCTGGAAGTGCGCGGAGATCAGCGACCCAGTGAGGATTCACCGACCAACCGGTTTCCATGGCTGCACCGATCCAAGGTCGAAAGAATCTCTCGCCTTCTTCAGGGCTCGGGTGAACAGCGTAGTGCATGAACATGAGGCCTACGCCAGTCTTGGCAAGCTGATCGGCTTTCTCCCAACCATGGCTGATGACCTTGGTACCATCGGAGTAAATGATAACGGCATCGACTCCGCTAAAGACGGACTCATCTTCGGGCCAACCATTGATGACGGTGGCATGGACATCGAGGCCACTTTGCTCGTTGAGGGCTTTGGCGAGGAGTTGGCAGCCAGCGTTGAATTCATGTTCGCCCGACTTGTGGGATCGCTCGCCAGCGAGAAAGAGGACATTAGTGGTCTCTCCAAGTGCGGTCGAAGATCCGAAGGCAATCGACCAGAGCATGAGAAGTGAGAAAAAGAATTTCGTGTACATCTGTTTTCCGATGATGGTTGTATGGGTAAAACAGCGATTCTATCACGGAATTTGTAAGGCTTGGCAGCGATATCGTGAGCCACAAGAATGAACCAAAGAAAAAACAAGAGAAATGGTCATTCAGAAAATCATTCAGCCGGCGAAATACAACGAGGAACTGGAAATGAACCCAGAAGCATGGGTCGGAAAACTCGTATACATAGTGACCAGAGCACAAACGAGAAGAAGGAAGCTCCCCAAATAAATGGGCAACCTATCTTTTGTAATGTGGGGGACATCGTCTTTGATCAAGTGTGGACGCTTGTGGTCACTGGATGCCACAAGCAACTTCTCAAAGGTATTTACACCCATCCCCAACCAGAGGTGAAGCCGAGCTATGAACCCAGCGGAAGCGACTTTCGTTTCATCCTTTGAAGCTGATCCATCCCAGCCACTTCGCTGCTACTTTTATTTGATGCGAATTACTCAACCTTTGGAATCGTAATCGTCACTTTGTCAACGTTTCCGGTGAATTCGGAATCCTTTCGACTTTTGAACAGCTTGGGTACCACCTGCGTCGCATCGTCGACTCCCACATCAGCCGTTTCATCTGCCGAGAAGACAGCGGGCTGAGTTTTTTCAACACGTCCTTCTGCCACCATCTCACCATCAACAAACAACTTGGCTACGCCACCTTTACCGGTGCCATCGCCGTCATAGTCAAACGTCAACTTGATGTTGGCCTTTTCTCCACCTAATTCATCAGGCCCTTCGATGGTGTACTGATCAAGTCCAAACCAGTTGTATGTGTAGGCCGGTTTGCCTTCATTCATGTAAAGCGCCCACCCACCAAATTTTCCACCCTGACAAAGGATAACCCCATTTGCTTTGTCATTGAAGGAAACATCAGCCTCGATTGTTTTCGAAGTGTTCTTGACGTTTAAAAAGGTGTTTTCGAGAATCCCTTCCATCCCCTGAGACAGAGTCAGTGACGTTCTTTCGCCCATGAGATCCGGACGACCTGCAATTCTTGCATTGAACCGTTCGTAGAGTCGGTCATCGAGTGGATAGACATTGTTGGCCAATGCTTCAAATATGAATAATTGTCTCAACTCCTTCATCTTCTCTGGGTTCTTTTGAGCCAGATCATTCGTCAGACTGAAGTCTTCTTCGACGTTGTAGAGTTCCCAGATGTCTTCTTCGAGTGGACGCAGTGGTTTCCCCTGCCAGGGAATCTGGTGAACGGTACGAGCCAACCATCCTTCATGGTAGATACCTCGGTTACCGAACATTTCGAAATATTGTGTAATGTGGCGATCGGCTGCATCCTTATCGTTTGCAGCATAAAGCATGCTAACACCATCCAGTGGCTTTTGCAGAACGCCATTGATCTCCTTCGACGGCGGAATTTTTGCCGCCTCCAGAACGGTGGCTGCTACGTCGTTTACGTGGTGCCATTGATGACGGATTTCACCTTTTGCATCAAATCCCGCAGGCCAATGCATGACCATGCCGTTACGGGTTCCACCGAAATCGGCGGCCATTTGTTTGGTCCACCTAAAGGGGGCATCGGTAGCAACCGCCCAAGCAGCCGAGAAGTGTGGGAAGGAATCAGGTCCACCCCAATCATCGGAACGAGCCAACATGCTCTCGACTGTCTCGGCATCAAAAATTCCATTCAAGTGAACAAGTTCATTGAATGTGCCTTCAAGACCACCTTCACCACTGGAACCGTTGTCCCCCATCACATAGATGAAAAGGGTATTATCAAGCTCACCAATTTGATCAATGGCATCGACCAAACGACCAATTTCAACGTCTGTATGCTCGGTAAATCCAGCAAATGTTTCCATCTGCAAGGCAAACAGATCTTTTTCATCCTGACTGAGCGATTCCCAATCTTTGATGTCCTCAGGCATATCTGCTAACTGAGTATCTTTGGGAACTATTCCAGCAGCCTTTTGACGTGCTAGAGTTTCCTCGCGCAAGGCCAACCATCCCTTATCAAATTTACCCTTGTACTTTTCAATCCACTCTTTGGGTGCGTGATGCGGGGCGTGCGTCGCACCGGTTGCAAAATAAACAAAGAATGGTTTATCCGGCGTCATTGCTTGCTGAAACTGAACCCAACGAATTGCATTGTTGGTCATATCTGTTGTGAAGTGGTACTCCTCTTGAGTCTCTTTTGGCACACGGGTTACGCCATCAAAGATCACAGGCTCCCATTGGTTGGTTTCGCCACCAATAAAACCATAGAATTTGTCAAAGCCTGACTGGGTAGGCCAACGGTAGAACGGCCCGGATACCGAAACTTCCCAAGCTGGTGTTTCGTGCCATTTTCCGAATGCAGCGGTGCTATATCCGTTGTAGCGTAAGGTTTCTGCAAAATACTTGGCATCGTTGGGACGCATGCCGAGATTACCGGGAAAGCCCGTTGCGATTTCCATCACGGAGCCGACATTAACATTGTGATGATTCCGTCCTGATAACAAAGCGGCTCGAGTGGGTGAACATAGAGCGGTTGTGTGAAAACGATTGAATCGCAATCCATTTTGGGCAAGCCGTTCGAAGGTCGGTGTCTCAATTGCTCCGCCAAAGGGTGCCGTCGCGCCAAAGCCGATATCGTCGATCAGTACCACGACTACATTGGGAGCCCCTTCCGGAGCCGTAACTTGAAAGGGAGCAGGCTTGGTGGCTTTGCGAGCATCCATTTCACGAATGGGCGGTGTCTGTGGGTTTGGAATCGGTAGTATCGAACGGTCATATTCTTGAGC